>CANJWU010000178.1 GCA_947478655.1 Sphingobacteriales bacterium
AAGAACGATTTATTAGAAGCGAAAGCCTCTTTATTAGATACCATTAAAGAGATTGACGATACGGCAAAAGTGAAATTCATGGAAGCCTTTACCCAAATCAGAGATAACTTTATTATTGTATTTAGGTCATTATTTAACGAAGAAGATTCTTGCGATTTGATTTTGTTGAACCCAGAAGACCCATTGGATTCGGATATTGATATTATTGCAAAACCAAAAGGCAAACGCCCTTTAACAATTAATCAATTATCTGGAGGAGAAAAGACACTTACGGCTACAGCGATTTTATTCTCTCTTTACTTATTGAAACCGGCACCGTTCTGTATTTTTGATGAGGTGGATGCACCTTTAGATGATACAAACATTGATAAATTCAATAAAATCATTCGCAAGTTTTCGAACGAATCGCAATTTATTATTGTTACCCATAATAAACGCACCATTGCAAGTACCGATGTGGTATATGGTGTAACCATGGTAGAACAAGGCGTTTCGAGATTAGTATCTGTAGATTTACGAGAAGTAGCAGAACCTGCTGCTTAACATCATAGCTGCAGTATAAATACGATAACATAAAAAAAATCCCCGATACTTATTCGGGGATTTTTTTTGTCTAAAATTATTTCTTAAAATTTGCTTGGATTATCGTTAATAAAGCTTCGTGTGTGAGTTGATTACTGGCCACTACTCTTCGTCCAAATACAAAGTCGTTTTCGCCCTTAAAGTCTGTAACCTGTCCTCCTGCTTCTTTTACTATTAAACAACCTGCCGCTACATCCCAAGCATTTAAATTATATTCAAAATAAGATTCGAATCGCCCACAGGCTACATAGGCTAAATCTACTGCCGCAGAACCCAGTCTGCGTAGCCCATGAGAACATTTCATGAGTTCTTTTAATAATTTTAAATAATCGTCAATTTCTTCGAAAACGGTATAGGGAAATCCGGTAGCAATTAAAGAATCTTGTAATGTAGGTTTGTTTGATACCGAAATGGCTTTACCATTTAAAAAAGCACCACCATTTTTCCAGGCATAAAAACATTCGTTTCGATTTACTTCGTGCACCACTCCTACTACCAATTCGTTTTGAAACATTAAAGCAACGCTAATAGAATAGCATGGTAAGGAATGAATAAAATTGGTTGTGCCATCTAATGGATCAACGATCCATTGAAAATCGTTGGCTTGTTGCGAAATAGTATTTTCTTCAGTAATAAAACCAGCCCCTGGCAAAATCTGCTGTAAGCCTTTAACCAATTGCATTTCGGCAGTTTTATCAACATAAGAAACTAAGTCGTTTAAGCCTTTATGTTCTATTGCCTCACTCGAAAAAAGAAGGGCTTCTGAAGCAATATAATTAGCTACCGATTGCGTTAACAAGGTGAGTTCTTCGGTAATTTTTTGGTAATTGCTCATTTAATTTTTAGGAATTTTTACTTTAAAAGTAAATGCTTTATGTAATCGATAACTTAATAGCGCAATGGTGGCAACAGCCATCAGCCTTGCTGCTGTTGGCCAAACGCCAAAAACTTCTACCAACACTTTCATCATAAAATAATTACCGACAAAAGTAATAGCCGCTACCATTAAATAACGAGCAAACTGATCTCTGCCTCGCAATGCCGATTCGCTGAAAACAAAATATTTGGTGATTAAAAAATTAGTGATTAATCCCATTAGAAAAGAGACACATAAAGCAATTACATGCGAAGCAATACGAATATGTTCGTAAACAAAATCTTGCTGATGTAAAACAAAATTATAGATGATAAAAAACACCGAAACGTCTACCAGCGTTGCGGTTCCGCCTGAAAAAATATATCGAATGGCTTTACTTTGATAAGCCTTTTTTCTGGCCGTATGCAGGCGATGAAATCTTTTTTTAGGCTGCGATGCTTCCATTTTTTGAGTTGTTTTTTAACATAAGGTAAACAAAGCCGATAATACCAAAAAGGAAAATAATACTTGAAATTAACTCTGCTTGTGTAAATTGGAATCCTGCAAATTGGATAAGATTGTTGATGCGAATTTTTTCAATAAAAAACCGTTCCATACCATTCATCATCAAATAAATACAAAACAATAATCCAGGAATTTTAATGTGTTTACGTATTGCCCATAAAACAAAAAATAAAGTAATGGCAATAATGGCTTCGTATAAAGAAGTTGGATAAACTGGCAATGGTAATTCCATGCAGTGTCTGCCTACACATCCTGGAATAGGAACCCCATCGGAAATAACATTGTGTGGAAATTTAAATGACCAAAACCAATCTGGCAAAAAGCTTATCCAGCTTGGTTTTGCAGCCGTATTGACAATTCCCCAATCGCCGTCACCAGACAATTGGCAACCCAATCTGCCAATGCCGTAAGCAATCATAATTCCTGGAGCTGCTGCATCTAGCAGGTGAATGGTTTTAATGTTTTTACTACGCGCATACCAAATTGCCGCAGTAAATCCACAAATTAATCCACCATAAAATGTCAAACCAGAAAAACTCAATAATGACCCCAATGGATCTGCTAAAAAGGTATCGAAATTCTCTAAATTATGAAATAATTTAGCGCCAAGTATACCAAACACCGCAGCCAAAATGGTTAAATTACCCATTACTTGATACGGCATTACTTCGATAGTTTTAGTGATAGGCTGGGCTAATTTTTTACTATTTTTTTCGTAGTAAACCCAATAAACCATTACCATTGCAGATAAAATACCACCCCAGAAACTACCTTCGAATGATAGTAATGCAGCTTGCGGATTAGCCGTAAACTGCGCATAATTTCCTATTAAAAAAAAGAGTTTAAACCCAATAATATATCCAAAAATGGCATTGCTTAAAAGCTCCATTTTAGTTGCGGGTAAACCCTCTATAACTGTTGTTGTATGGGTACTTAAGAGCCCTTCGGAATATTTTCTTTTTAATTCTAATCCAATAATATAATTACCTACTAGAAATGAAATGGCTACCATTAATCCAAACATTTGAATGGGTAATGGAATTTGAATGCCAATTAAATCGTAAAGTAAATCTGAAAAAGTAGGATACATATTAGGCTTGGATAGAATGATGGTTTAACATTTCTTCGTTTACTTCTGCAATGTTTACATCGCCAAAGGAATCGAAGTCAACTAATTGAATTGTTTTTAATTCGTTCACTAAAATTGGATCAAATTTAGTACTCACCTTTACATAATTTCTTGTAAAACCATGCATCAAACCTTCTTTGTTATCTGCTTCGAATAAAACCGTTGCTTGATTTCCGAGTTGGCTTTCATAAAAAGCATGTCTTTTCTTTTCAGATAAAATATGCAACATTTTACTGCGTTCGTTTCTTTCTGCAATCGGAACCACACCGTCCATGGTAATGGCTAGCGTGTCGGCTCTTTCAGAATAAGTAAATACATGCAAATAAGAAATGGGCAATTCGTTGAGGAATTGATATGTTTCTAAAAAGGCTTCTTTGCTTTCGCCCGGAAATCCAACAATTACATCTACTCCGATGCAAGCATCTGGCATCAATGTTTTAATTTGATTA
>CANJWU010000179.1 GCA_947478655.1 Sphingobacteriales bacterium
AAAAGTTTAAAATAATTTTCTCTTAATTCACGACCATTTTTTTTAAGCACTTGTACACTATCTTGGTGTGCAAATTTCAATTTATTAAAACTATCAATTTGCGCGTCATCAAATTTTAATTCTTTAATGATAAAATTTGCAGGCCCTCTATTGTCTGCATTTCTCGGTTTATCAAAGAAGATAAAAGAAAGAACTATCGTATTACTGATGAGCAAAACGATGGCAAAAATTTTCCAAAAAGACTGTTTCGATGTTTCCATTTTTTAATAGTTATAAATGGTTTGATTGTTTAATTCAATCGAGTTAATTGTTTTTAGTCGATGAGATTTATTCGTATTTACATATAGTGCGAAAGTGTTTAAGGCAATAATTGCAACAAAGGCAAAAGCCCATTTGTAGGTAAATTGATTGTTTGTAGTGCTAGGCAAATGCGCTTGTAGCTCAATTTTATTTTTAATTTTTTGAAATAAAAACGGACTAGGCTTGCTTTCGGCTATTTGATTAGCCGAATCAAGCACATTTGCTATCCATTGTTCTTTGTTTTTCATATGTATTTGGACGATACTTTTTTTTATAACCTTCGATTATGATAATAATTTCCTAAAATAACTCGCAATTTTTCTTTAGCCCGTTGAATCAATGATTCTACCGCTTTTTCCGAAATATCCATGATAGCCGCAATTTCTTTCTGACTCAGTTTTTCTATTTGACTTAAAACAAATGCGGTTTGCTGCCTTAATTTTAGTTGCGCCACTGCTTTCGTTAAAATTTCTTGCGCTTCTTTTTGTTCAAGTATAGCACCTGGGTGCTGTAAATGTTGGGCATCGTGTATTTGTTTGCCTGTGCTAGGATCAAAAAGCGAAGTGATAAATGACAATCGCTTTTTTCTTTTCTTAGATTTAATATGGTCTAAACATTTATTAACCGTAATTCTATAAATCCAAGTTGTAATGAGCGCATCTTCTTTAAATTGATCAATAGCATGGTATATATTAATAAAAACTTCTTGTGTAATATCTTCTGCATCCTCTGCATTTTTAAGCATGGAAATAGCAATCTGATACACCTTTTGATGGTGTTCTTTAAAAATATTTTCAAAAAAGTATGCTTGGTTTTGCAATTTAATTTCGAACAATTTTTACCCCAACATCTTCAATTCCTACTAAAGGATTATCGCGCATGTTCTGTTCAATGGTAAAAGAATAAACACCTTTTCGAGGAAACTTTAAGGATTGCATCATTTTCATCTGATTACTGTAAATGTCTCCAAGCCCCGAGCCTAGCCACTTTCCGTCTGCTTCTGCTAATTTAAATTCGAAGCGTTGTGTTTCTGCTTTTGATTGTGGTCCTTGTATGCTCAGCAAGATAAATAAATTGGCATAGCCATAATCACCCGAATTGCGAACATTAAAATAAAGGCTATGGGTGTTAATGGTGTCTTGCACATCGAGGTAGAATGTAGGGCGATTGTTTACGCTCCAAGTATTATTTTCAAATGCAACATAAGCGTCAAAAATTTTCGACCTATTACAAGAATTAAAAATAAATAATATAGAAAGTAGAACAATCGCTCTTTTCATTTTACTCTTTCGGTTTTTCGTTTGTTGAATTATTTGCAGGGTTATTAGGCGGCCTGTTACTGTTAGCTGCTCTATGCGGAGGTCTGTTATTATTCCGCGTTCCCGTTTGACCAGCTGCTTTGTTTACATTACCTTCTGTAGCCGATTGAGGCTCTTTAGGGTTATTGCCACTTGGCTTATTGCGGTTTTTATTCCTGTTATTATTATTGCTCTTCTTCTTTTTCTTGTTGCGTTCGTCCATGCGGGTTAAACTATCTTGTCCAACCACATTGTCGTAATCCAAGATGCGTTCTACCAAAACTGGTTGAACAGTCACGTTCGATAAGTCATCTGGAAACTCGCCATTTTTATTTAATGCAATAATTTCTTTCACCCTAATGGCTGGTAATGCAACCCAGTTGTCAGACCCGCGGTAACTAAACCACATCATCTTTTTAAAGATGTCGGTCTTTTGTAAGTATGCCGAACCAATTTTGGTTTTCAATTCTTTCACATCATCTGGAATGTCTTTTAGTGCATCCATATAAGTGTCTAATTCGAAATTTAAACAGCATTTTAATTTACCACATTGCCCTGCAAGCTTTAAAGTATTCAAAGATAAATTTTGATACCTAGCCGCTGCAGTACTCACTGTTTTAAAATCAGTTAACCAAGTAGAGCAGCAAAGTTCTCGACCACAAGAGCCTATAGCACCCAGTCTGCTTGCTTCTTGGCGCATTCCAATTTGGCGCATTTCAATGCGTACTTTAAATTCTTCGGCTAATTTTTTTATCAGCTCTCTAAAATCGACACGGTCATCGGCTGTATAATAGAAAGTCGCTTTGGTTTTATCACCTTGATAATCCACATCGCTTAATTTCATATTGAGCTTTAATTGCAAAGCAATGGTTCTTGCTCTGTGCATGTTTTCATGCTCCAATTCTTTTGCCGCTTTCCATTTGTCAACATCTAAAGGACTTGCCTTTCGATATATTTTTTTGATTTCTGATGACTCAGGCGTAACATGTCTTTTTTTCATCTGCAAGCGAACCATTTCACCAGTCATGGTTACATGGCCAACATCATATCCACCACTACCCGATTCTACACACACCAATTCTCCAAGTTCAAGATATAGTTGATCTACATTGCGATAAAAATCTTTTCGTGAGCCTTTAAATCTCACTTCGACAATATTAAATGCTTGAAAATTAGAAGGCATATCGATATTGGCGAACCAATCGTACACATCTAATTTACTGCAACCTCCGTCCGTCATGCAGGAACCATTGCTTTTACAACCAGCTGGCGCACAGCCGCCGGTCGAACATGATCCACATCCCATAGTTTTATTCGTTTATTGTTAACTGCGAATTTACATTTTTCAATTGTAAATTTCTCATCATCTGAATACTGAGGTCCAAAAACATGATTTTTGGGTTCGCATTACGTTCTATATGATAAATAGCCTGCTCAAAACCTTTAATGATGAGTGGCGCGTTTTCGAAATTAATGGTATTTGCTAGTTTGTTGAGTTCAAAATGTTTGCTTTCAAACTTCACAATGCTCGTTTGGTCTAGATTGACCATTAAACAGTCTCTGACTACTTGCAAACCAAATCTTAATAAGCTTTTTTGATTTTCTCTGCCAAAACGGGCGTTGGCTACCTGTTCAATCCAATCATTTATTTCAATCCCTTTTCTGCCATAACAAAGTCTAAACCATTGAATAAACAAACTTTCTAAATCGTCATCGTCTTCGGCTAATAATTGCTGTGCAGCGGCAATGTTGCCATTTGCTAAATAGGCAATTCTTCCGGCTTTTTCTTGAGGGCAACCATTGTCTATTAAATAAGCTTTGAGCTCTTCATCTGCTAATTTTGGAATCTTAACTAATTGTGTTCGCGAGAGTATAGTGGCTAAAATTTGCTCATAGTTTTCGGCAATTAAAATAAATAAGGTTTTAGC
>CANJWU010000180.1 GCA_947478655.1 Sphingobacteriales bacterium
ACTCGACCAATTATTTGCGCAGCAACATTAAAAGATTTAGCTATCTCAATGATGCCTTGTGCAATAGATTCATCTACATAAATCTCCATTCGGTGACCCATGTTAAACACTTGATACATCTCTTGAAATGCAGTACCAGATTGCTCTTGAATCAATTTAAATAATGGTGGAATAGGAAATAAATTATTTTTGATGATGTGTACATTGTTTACAAAATGTAAAACTTTGGTTTGACCACCTCCGCTACAATGCACCATGCCATCTATTTGCGTAGGGAATTGATCGAGTATTTTTTTGATGATAGGAGCGTAGGTGCGAGTGGGAGACAACACTAATTTGCCCGCTGTAATTTTACCATAGTTTTCAATTTCAATTTCATCTGTTAAATTTAATCCACCCGAAAAAACTAAATCGTAGGGTACTGCTGGGTCGAAGGTTTCGGGATATTTAGCCGCAATTGTTTTATTGAAGACATCGTGTCGAGCCGAGGTTAAGCCATTGCTTCCCATGCCACCATTGTATTCGCTTTCGTAAGTCGCTTGTCCAAACGAAGCCAATCCAACTATTACATTTCCGGCTTTAATTTTATGATTCGAAATAACTTGTTTTCTAGGCATTCTACAGGTTACGGTAGAATCAACTATGATGGTACGCACTAAATCGCCTACATCGGCTGTTTCGCCGCCTGTGGAGTAAATTTCCATCCCATGCGATCTTAATTCTGCTAATACCTCTTCGGTGCCATTGATAATGGCAGCAATCACTTCGCCAGGGATTAAATTTTTATTTCTTCCAATGGTAGAGGAAAGCAAAATATTATCGACCGCACCCACACACAATAAATCATCGGTGTTCATGATAATGGCATCTTGAGCAATGCCTCGCCAAACACTGATATCGCCAGTTTCTTTCCAATATGCATAAGCCAAAGAAGATTTGGTACCTGCACCATCGGCATGCATAATATTACAATATTCGGGGTCTTTGCCTAAAATATCGGGAATGATTTTGCAAAAAGCTTGTGGAAATATCCCTTTATCAATATTACTAATGGCTAAATGGACATCTTCTTTGGAAGCACTTACACCGCGAAGGTTATATCTTTGGTTGCTCATAAAATAACAAAGGACAAATATAATTATTTGTCCTTTGATTATGGTGTTTAAATATGGATTAAGGTTTCTTTCTTACAGGCACTGTTGTTGCAGGTGCTTTTGCAGGTGCAGCAGCTGGTGTAACTACCGCCGCTGGTTTTGTCACTGCAGGAGCGGTAACTGGTGCCACAACAGGTACAACAGCTTTTGCTGGGCTTGTAACATTAGGGGCAATCGCTTTTGGAGTGTTTGCTTTTGGTGCTACTTTTTTACCTGCATCTGGTAATTTTGGTGCCTCTTTTGGAACATAATCTTCAGAAATAATAGAGAATGAAGTACGACGATTTAAAGCGTGCAATTCTTCTGGACAGCTTACACCATCTTTACATTCATTTAATAATTTAGATTCTCCATAACCTCTAGGTTTTAATCTTTCTGATTCAATTCCTTTAGATACTAAATAGTTGACAACCGATTGTGCTCTGCGTTGAGATAACTCATTGTTATAAGTTGAATCTGATCTGGAGTCGGTATGAGAAGCGATTTCAATGACAAATGTTGGATTGTCTGATAATGTTTTTGTAATCGAATCTAATCTTTCAATAGATTCTGGTTTTAGATCTGCACTCGCTAAATCGTATAAAATTCCTTTGATGATAATTTCTTTCAGTGGAATAGGATTCAATTTAAAGTTTAATTCGAAATCTTTAGATTCTTTTAGACCATAAGTAGAAGTTTCTGCCACATCACCAAAGAAACGATATTTAGATGCACTTAATTGATAGTTTACATCTTTTTTAAGGGCAAATTTATATTTACCTGCAGGGTCTGTAATTACTTGCTGTGTTGAGCCATCGCTACCAATGATATTGATTTTAACACCTGCAAATGATTTGCCAGAAGCATTGTTAATGGCTTTACCAGAAACATTAAATACCAAAGGAATAGCAATCACAGAATAAATATCGTCTTCGCCTTTACCGCCAAAACGGTTAGAGCTGATATAACCTGTTTCTTTAGTTTCATCTAAAATAAATCCAAAGTCATCACCGGTAGAATTGATAGGTGATTTTAAATTAGTTGCATCGGTCCAGTCGCCTTCTTCAAAATCACAGAAGAAAACATCGAATCCGCCAATACCTTTATGACCATTAGAAGCAAAATAAAGTGAACCAGATGGGTGAATAAATGGAAATTCTTCGTCGCCTGCAGTATTGATTTTTGGTCCTGCATTAACAGGTGCAGCCCAAGTGGTACCTTGTCTTTCTGAGTACCAAATATCTTTGCCGCCTAAACCTCCTTTTAAAACCGAAGTAAAGTAAATTCTTGTACCATCTGCATTGATGCTTGGATGCGCCATTAATACAGAATCTGGATTAGGTATTTCTACTGGCTTTGGTTCTGTCCAAGTATTTCCTTCATTTTGAGTTTGTAAAATAGTACAACCAATTTCTTTGCCTTTATTTCCATTACACTGTGTATAATATAAAATACGATTGTTATTGTCGAAACTAGTTACCCCTTCATTGAAATCAGAATTGATGGCTTTGTTTAAAGGGTCAACCCTAGACCAACGGTTTTTTCCGGTAGTAGCGGAAGCAAATATATTTTCATAGTTTTTTCCAGTTCTTTCGTAATAGTTTTTCCCTTTTACTTTTCCTCTATTAGAAGTAAAGATGATACCTTTTCCATAAAAGCTAGGCGCATACTCTACATCTTTTGTATTAAGGGCCCCTTCGTTAAAAACATCAAACCATGTTGCTTTTTCTTTCCATTTTAAAGCTAAGTTGCAATTTTCAATACCTAGCAAAGCCAATGAATCTCCGGGTTTTTGCGATAAATATTCTTTATAAGTTGCAATCGCATCTTTTAACCTATCTTGAAATTTATAGGCATTGGCTAAATTCAAATACACTTCGTTCCCTTCGTAACCAGCAGCAATTGCTTTCTCGTACCAAATAGAAGATTGTTTAGTGTTATTAATTTGACGATAAGATTCTGCAACCTTATAAATTAATTCTGCTTTGGTTTTTTTATTCCTGATGGTTGGAATTGCTTTTTTGTATAAGTCGGCAGCAATAAAATATTTTTCTGCGTTATACGCTTTTTCTGCTGCAATGACACTTGGTTTTTGTGCACCACAAGAAGATAAAACAATAATTGATCCGGTCAAAAAGGCTAAACAGATGTTCTGAATTAATTTCATTTCGTATTGAATTTTATTTTTTATTAAACCTTGGTAAAACTGATGATTTGGTCTAAGTACCAAATATAAATTATTTTCAAGATAAACCTAAATGCTAAATCGCATTATATATAAAAAAACCCATCAAAATTTTGATGGGTTTTTAGATTTAGTGCTAATTACTTGATAAACAAGAGTTCTCTGAATTTTGGAAGTGGCCAGAAACCGTCTCCAATGAT
>CANJWU010000181.1 GCA_947478655.1 Sphingobacteriales bacterium
CAGATCACCAACAAAAATACGCCAATAAATTTGCAGCCTTCCGAACAATATTAGAAATAGTAGCATGAAAATCATAGACACCCCTATAACCGATTTATTGGTCATTGAACCAAAAGTTTGGAAAGATGATCGCGGTTACTTTTATGAAAGTTTTCGTGCAGATTTTTTCAAAGAGATCAATCATAAATTAGCGCTTGTACAGGATAATCAATCGCTTTCTCAAAAAGGTACCATCAGAGGATTACATTTTCAAGCACCACCATTTGAACAAGGTAAATTAGTGCGTGTTTTACAAGGATCTGTATTGGATGTGGTAGTTGATATTCGAAAAGCATCTCCAACATACGGACAATCTTTTGAGATTGAATTAAACGATCAAAATCATCTGCAATTATGGATACCTCCAGGTTTTGCCCATGGTTTTTCGACCTTAGCAGACCAAACTATTTTTTGCTATAAATGTTCGAATTACTACCACAAGGCTTCCGAAGGCGGCATTCGCTTTAATGATGAAACACTTGCCATAGACTGGAAAGTGCCTGCAATACATGTTTCGGAGAAAGACTACTTGTTACCAACCTTTAAAGATTTTATAAGCCCATTTTAATAAGCATAAAAAAAAGGCTGCAATAATTATTGCAGCCTTTTTTTGTAGAGATGTACTATTGATTATTTTGTATCGTCATTTAACATACGATACAATTCATCTAACTTAGGCGTTAAGATAATTTCGATTCTTCTATTTTTACTTCTTGATTCGGCTGCATTTGATTTTTCAATTGGCAAATATTCGCCACGACCAGATGCGTTCACTCTTAATGGATCTAAGCTTTGATTTTCTGTTAAAAATCTAACTACAGAAGTTGCTCTCAACACACTTAAATCCCAGTTGTCTTTAATTTGTCCTAAGTTAAATACTTTCATGTTATCGGTATGGCCTTCTACTAATACATTGATATCTGGTTGTGTTTTTAACACTTTTACCAATTCAACTAAAGCCTCTTGACCTCTTTGGTCTATTTCGATACTACCCGTACTAAATAATAATTTATCGGTTAAAGAAACATACACTTTTCCGTCTTTAATATTAACAGAAAGCCCGCTCTTATTGAATCCTAGCAATGCTTTCGCTAATTTATCTCGCAATGAATTAACCATGTCATCGCGTTTTTTCATCGCGTCTTCTACTTCTTGTAAACGCTTTTCTCTTGCAACTAAATTGGCTTGCGCAGCTTCTAAGTCTTTGATTAATTTTTTAATTTCATCAGAACTGTTTGCTCTAAGTTGCTTATAATTATCTGATAGTGTGGCATACTGCGCACTTAAATTAGCATGCTTTTCTTTTAACAATACCAATTCGTCTTGTAGGTTTGCAATGGTATCATTTTTAAGTTTTACCAACTTGGTTAAACTATCATTTTTAATTAACTCCACATTTAAATCGCGTTGTAGTGAATCGCGAAAGCTTTGCATTTTTAAAAACTTTCTTTTAGAAACAGGTATAAATCTGTTTAATAAATCTCTATCGAATTTTACACCAAAAAATTCTTTTTTAGGTGCAGCAGATACAGCTGTAGACAATATAAATAGCACCGTCAACAATCGCATGATTTTCATCTTCATATGTAATATTTTAATGGTAAGGGATTGATGGCAATGGCCACCCATTTAATCAAAACAAATGTAAAGCCTTATAACGGCTATAATAAGAATGAATTATCCACAATTATGAAAAACTCGAAAATATTTTAACCGAAATTCAACCGAAATAGGGGTTAAAATTCAAATGATAATGAACAAATGGCTAAATTTGCATACACAAAATTCAATAACAATGGAATTCAGAATAGAAAAAGACAGCCTTGGCGAAGTACAAGTTCCGGCTAAACAATATTGGGCTGCACAAACTCAAAGATCATTACAAAATTTTAAAATAGGTGGCGCTGCAGATAAAATGCCATTAGAAATTATTCGTGCATTTGCTATTCTAAAAAAAGCGGCTGCCTTTACCAATCAAGATTTAGGTGTATTGGCAGCAGACAAAGCAATTTTAATTGCCGAAGTATGTGACGAAATAATTGCTGGGAAATTAGACGAGGAATTTCCGCTTGTTATTTGGCAAACGGGTTCGGGCACGCAAAGCAACATGAATGTGAATGAAGTGGTTGCCAATAGAGGACATGTGATTAAAGGAGGTAAACTAAACGATGAACATAAAATCTTACATCCAAACGACGATGTAAATAAATCTCAATCATCTAATGATACCTATCCTACCGCTATGCACATTGCGGCTTACAAACAAATTGCAGAAATTACTTTACCAGGCTTAACTTTATTAAGAGATACACTTGCAGCAAAAGCATTGGCTTTTAAAGATATTGTAAAAATTGGTCGTACGCATTTTATGGATGCTACCCCTTTAACTTTAGGACAAGAATTTTCGGGATATGCACAACAACTAACCAATAGCATGCGTGCAATCAATAACGCATTAACAATGGTTAGCGAATTAGCCTTAGGCGGAACAGCTGTTGGTACCGGACTAAATGCGCCAAAAGGCTATGCCGAATTAGTGGCTAAAAAAATTGCAGAAATTTCTGGCTTACCATTTATTACTGCACCAAATAAATTTGAAGCTTTGGCTGCGCACGATGCGATGGTAGAATTATCGGGTGCTCTTAAAAGAGCTGCGGTTGCATTAATGAAAATTGGCAACGATGTTCGCATGTTGAGTTCTGGACCAAGATGTGGCATTGGCGAAATTATTATTCCAGACAACGAACCTGGCTCATCGATTATGCCAGGCAAAGTAAATCCTACACAACCAGAAGCCTTAACCATGGTTTGCGCACAAGTTATCGGCAACGATGTGGCAGTGACCATTGGCGGTGCAACGGGTCATTTTGAGTTGAATGTTTTTAAACCTTTAATTGCAGCAAATGTATTACACTCTGCCAGATTAATTGGAGATGCTTGTGTATCTTTTAATGATAATTGTGCAGTTGGTATTGAACCAAACTATGCTGATATTAAAAAGAATTTAGACAATTCGTTGATGTTAGTGACCGCATTGAATACCCATATAGGCTATGATAATGCAGCAAAAATTGCAAAGAAAGCACATAAAGAAAATTTGACGCTAAAGGCTGCAGCCATTGCACTTGGCTTGCTTACCGATGCGCAATTCGATGAATGGGTAAAACCAGAAAGCATGGTTGGAAATTTATAAAATAAATTCCCCAACATGAGAATATTCGGATTAATAGGAAAATCTTTAAGCCATTCTTTTTCGCCAACTTATTTTAAAAATAAGTTTGACAGAGAACAGATCATTGATGCCCAATACGAATTATATCCATTAGAAAATATCGAGGAGATTAGCGCTCTTAAAAATGCGCAAGCTAATTTATGCGGATTAAATGTTACGATTCCTTATAAAGAAAGTATCATTCCTTTTTTAGATGAAATTTCGGAACAAGCAAAAGCCATTGGAGCG
>CANJWU010000182.1 GCA_947478655.1 Sphingobacteriales bacterium
CCCGAAGCTTTTTTCCATTCTTCTACACGAAAGGCCACCAAATAACGACCCACTTTAGTAGGAATAAAATTGATAATACCTGTTTTGATATTCATCGTTAAATCGGGTACGCCATCAATATTATTATAAAACAAATTATAGCCTGGAGCATAATCAATAACTGGTAAAGGTTTAGTGCTACCGATATTATTAGATTGCGCAACATAATATACCAAAGAGTCGCCATTGGGATCCACTATATTCCAATTTAAAGTATAAGGTTTACCCACGCAAAAGAAAGCGAGTGGCGCTTTTCTAAACTCTGGAGAAGAATTAAACCGTGTTGGTGCAGTAGAATTTAAACGAGGAAAATCCATGGTTAAGGTAATACCCGTTGATGACGAATTTAATACATTGGTAACACCTACATTTCGACAACAAGTACTGGCGGTTACATAATAACCCGATGCGGAATTAAATGCCGACATGTTCATAGAAGGTGATTCGTAGGTATATTTTTCGAGTCGTAAATCGGCACCTGCTGGAGGGCAATCTTTTGGATCGTAGGTAATGGCTACATAATTAATTTGGGAAGCCACAAAACTAGGTGTAGGTGCAGCCGAATTATCGGAGTTTTTGTATATATTAAAGTTAAATGAATTCTGAATGGGAATTCCTAAAACATCGCGATAGGCAACCACCCTAAATTTATATAAATCGTTCCCTAAGGAGATCATGGTCATGTCGTAACCTACCATGTGATCGGCTTTTAAGCTATTTGATAAAAACAAAAAAAAGCAGGTAAAAGCTAATAAAATTCGATAAAAATGTTTCAAAATAATGCGCGTTAAATAAAATCAAATACTTGTTTTACAAGAATTATGCCAATAGGGCTAATATAGGCAAAAAAATTATGTGAAAAATCTATCAAAATCAGCTATTTTCGCCCTATGAATATCGATAAAGCCAAATCTTCACTAGATAAAGTACTCCGTGTAGTATCCATTTTAGCTATTGTTGCCATATTATTTGCTGTGTGGTTTTCCATTCAATTTGCAAAAAGCAAAACAAAAAAAGAATTTGACCAGCGCCAAATCTACTTCAACGAAACCTATGCTAATTTCAATGTTAATTGGGCAAATCACGATTATTGGAAAAACAATAAAACCGATGAGCATATTTACGAATGTTCTTCAATCTTAAATAAAGAGCAAGTAACATACCAATTGATTGTTCAGTTAAATAAAGAACAATTTAACGATCAATTCAATGTGAAAACTAAAAATACCGCAAGACCAGATTTATACGAAGTTGTTAAATATACTACGAAACAAATCGCAACTACAAATCCTAGGATGCCTATCTATGCTGTGCATCAGTATTTTTTAAATAGCAATGCATTGGTTTTGCATAAGTATATTTATAATGGTATTTCTGAAAATGGAAATTGCAGTAAATCGATGTTTAATACCAAAAGTATATTAACCTTGAATTACGATTCTTATATTGATTATGAAGGAATAGGAAAGAAGGTGCTTCCTAAAGACGTCTTAGTAGCGGATCAATTACCTTACTCTTTACGCGCGCTTTTATTTAGTGATACTTTGAAAGTAAAGATGGATATTTTAGAAAATCAAGCAAGCCCGGTTGTTGGTGATTTGCGTGTATACCATGCTGTTGTTAGTGTTTCGGCCTCCGACACCAACACTTGGACCGTACAAGTAATGCTCGACAAGCAAAAACAGAATAGCTATGTTTTCGAAAAAGCTTATCCAAATACGTTAATCAGCATGCAAACTTGGGACGGTAACACCATGCAAATCGTCAAATAAAAAAACATGTTGCATATAGATCAAATGGGAAATGTCTTCGACTTTCCGATTATTCCACAGCGAATAATTTCTTTAGTACCTTCTCAAACAGAATACCTGTGCGACATTGGGCTTCAAGATCAAATCGTTGGATGCACCAAGTTCTGTATTCATCCTAGTCATATTAAACAAAAGGCAAGCATTATAGGAGGTACCAAAACACTCAATCTTAGCTTAATTCAATCTTTAAAACCCGATATTATTATTGGCAATAAAGAAGAAAACGAACAAATACAAATCGAAACTTTGCAAAAAGAATTTCCGGTTTGGATGAGCGATATTGCTAATTTAACTGCGGCTTTGGAGATGATGCAAAAGCTGGCAGATTTATTTCAAAAAGCAAAAGAAGGCAAGCAAATTTGTAATCAAATTGCCGATGATTTTGCTGCCTTACATCAAGCGAAAAATCCAAAAAAGGTATTGTATTTAATATGGAAAGATCCTTATATGCTGGCAGGCAAACAAACATTTATCAACGATTTACTCCAGCGCTTGGGTCTCGAAAATGCAGCCGGTGCATTGCCTAATCCTAACAGATACCCTGCAATTACCTTATCAGAAATACAGCAAATTAATCCTGATATCATTTTATTATCATCCGAACCCTATCCATTTAAAGAAAAACATCGATTAATATTTCAAGACTTAGTACCCAGCGCCAGCATTCAAGTAGTTGATGGGGAGTTGTTTAGCTGGTATGGCAGTCGATTATTACAATGTGGCGCTTATTTCAAGCAGGTTTTCACCGAATCTTAATGCAAAAAAGGCTATAAAACCCGCAAAAACAATTTTTTTATCAGCAAATTTTAGTACTTTTGCTTCCTTTAAATCCTTTGCGGAAGTGGCGTAATTGGTAGCCGCACCAGACTTAGGATCTGGCGCTTCACGGCGTGGGGGTTCGAGTCCCTTCTTCCGCACATTATCCCGCCCAAGCTCGAAATGCTTTGGCGGGTTTTTATTTAATAGTAAAATTGATAGAAAAATGAATATAACATTAGAGAAAGTAAATGCATTAAATGCAGTTGTAAAAATCAAATTAAGCCCCGAAGATTACCAATCAAAGGTAGAAGCGGCTATAAAAAGCCATAGTAAAAAAGCAAATATGCCGGGTTTTAGAAAAGGAATGGTACCTGCTTCACATATCAAAAAATTATATGGTAAAAGTATATTAGTAGAAGAAATTAATAACTTATTATCAGATTCATTGAATAACTATATTAACGAAGAAAAACTAGAAGTTTTGGGTCAACCACTTCCTAAAGAAGACGATTCGTATCAACCAAAATGGGATTATAACGAATCATTCGAATTCAGTTTTGAATTAGGAATGGCACCAGAAATTAAAGAAACATTTTCGGCAAAAGATAAAGTTACCCACTACAAAGTGCGTATCGACGAAGAAACTTTAGCTTCTAGATTAAAAAATATTCGCAGAAGTTATGGTAAAATGTCAAATCCAGAAATAGTAACAGAAGAAGATGTTATTTATGGCGAATTAACTCAGCTATCGCCCGATGGTACGGTGTTTGAAGGTGGCATTGTCAATACTGCTTCTATCAGATTAGACTTAATCGATGATGCAAAAACGAAGAAGTCTTTGGTTGGATTAAAAAAAGACGATCAAGCTGTTATTG
This sequence comes from Sphingobacteriales bacterium, assembly GCA_947478655.1. Next base: position 3,485 of record CANJWU010000182.1, read on the forward strand.
ATATTCAA
>CANJWU010000183.1 GCA_947478655.1 Sphingobacteriales bacterium
AATTGGCGAAAAAGGCAAAGGCGTTATTAAAGCAATGGATGCTTTAGCAGATGTGATGTTAAAAGTTACGGGCTTTGTGATGAATTTTGCACCATTTGCCGTGTTTGGAGCCATGACCGCAGTTATTGCACAACAAGGAATTAGCGTTTTAGGAAATTATGGCATCTTTATTTTAGAGTTCTATTTTGGATTATTGGTTTTATGGATCGTATTAATTTCGGCAGGTGCAGCAGTGATAAAAAAACGCGTATTTTCTTTATTAAAACATATTTTAGACCCTGTATTAATTGCCTATACTACTTCTAGTAGCGAAGCTGCCTTACCCAAAACCATTCAACAATTAGAAAAATTTGGATGTGGTAATAAAATTGTAAGTTTTGTTTTACCCTTAGGCTATTCCTTTAATTTAGATGGCTCTATGATGTATATGACCTTTGCTTCTTTATTTATTGCGCAATCTTATGGTATTACTTTAAGTATTCAAGAGCAAATATCTATGTTACTGGTTTTAATGCTAACCAGTAAAGGAATTGCAGGTGTTCCAAGGGCATCTTTAGTGGTTATTGCAGGCACATTATCTATGTTTCATATACCAGAAGCGGGTTTATTGCTTTTAATGGGAATAGACCCAATATTAGATATGGGAAGATCTGCAACCAATGTAATTGGCAATTCTATTGCTACAGTGGTGGTCAGTAAATGGGAAAACGAACTAAAACCTGAATAATTTTTGATACAAAATTTGGAAATTAATGCAATTTGCTTACTTTTGCGGTTCAATAAATTATTTAAAAACAAAATAAACCCAACATGTACGCAATAGTAGATATAGCCGGGCAACAATTTAAAGTTGCAAAAGACCAGCAAATCTTTGTACACAGACTACAAGGAGATGAGGGCGCTAGTATTGAATTTGACAAGGTTTTATTAGTTGATAATGAAGGAAAAGTAACAGTAGGTGCTCCTATGGTTGCTGGATCTAAAGTTACTGCTACAATCCTGTCTCATTTAAAAGGTGACAAAGTAATCGTTTTTAAGAAAAAACGTAGAAAAGGATACAAGAAAAAGAATGGACATCGTCAGTACTTTACGAAAATCCAAATTTCAAATATTGTAGCTTAGTTAAAACAGGTAGAAACCATTAAAGAAATATAAGAAATGGCACATAAAAAAGGGGCCGGTAGTTCGAAAAACGGTCGCGAATCCCATAGTAAAAGATTAGGTATCAAGATTTATGGTGGTCAATCAGCAATTGCTGGTAATATCATTGTTCGTCAAAGAGGTACAAAACACCATCCAGCTAAGAATGTAGGTATTGGTAAAGACCATACTTTATTCGCTTTAGTAGATGGAACAGTTGAATTCAGAAAGAAAAAAGACAACAAGTCTTATGTTTCAATTATCCCTTTCGAGGCGGTTATTGCAGAAGCATAATTGTTTAAAATATTAAAAAGGCTCTTAGTTCACTAAGAGCCTTTTTTTTTCTCAAAAAAATCAAATAAATTATAAACTTAACACCTGATTTACAAGGATATTCTTAATAAATTAGTAAATTTACAACCCCTATTGGATTTACAAATGAGTAGTAAAAATATCTTATTGATTTTTATTTCTTTCCTGTTACAACAATTTAATTTGTTTGCACAAGAAACGGTGCCTGTTTCGGGTGGCTCTGTAAATGGAACAGGTGGCTCTGGGTATTATTCTGTAGGTCAAATGGTCTTTTCAGATATGGTTGGGAAAAATGGAAATGTATTACAGGGCATACAACAACCATTTGAAATTATCATAGAAAAGCATATTGATCCAAGTTTTCAGATCTCCTTAAATTGTTCGGTTTACCCCAACCCTACTTCAGATTTTGTGGTGTTAAAAATTGACAATGATAAATTCAGTCAGATGAGCTACGAGATTATTGATATCAATGGTAAATCAATCGAACAAAACACCATCAATAACCGAGAAACAAAAATTGATTTCAGCCAATATATTTTAGCAAGTTATTTATTGAAAGTAAAGCATTTTAATAAAGATGTGGTCACTTATAAAATTGTCAAAAATTAATCAATGAGAAAACTACTCGCACTATTTTTCTTTATTATTGTTTTTGTGGACGCTAAGGCGCAAGTTCCTCAAAAGATAAGCTATCAAGCAGTTGTTAGAAATAGCAGTAACGCTTTAATCGTTAATCAAACAATTGGATTAAGAGTTTCAGTTATTCAAGGTAGCGTTTTAGGAACAGCCGTTTATGTAGAAAGACAAAGTCCAACAACCAATGCTAGTGGCGTAATCAGCATTCAAATAGGATCTAATCCACTCGGACTTTCTTTTTCAAGTATCAATTGGATAAATGGACCTTTCTATTTAAAAACCGAAATCGATCCAACTGGAGGAAATAATTATACAATTAATGGAATTAGTGAATTATTAAGTGTCCCCTATTCACTTTACGCTCAAAATGCTTATACCGTAAATGGTTTAGTAGCGGTTATCAATGGTGGAACTGGTGCTAAAACCCCAACTTTAGCTAGGGTTAATTTAGGTTTAGGAAATGTGGATAATACAAAAGATATTGACAAACCCATTTCGAAAAAAGTTCAATCTGCGTTGAATTCAAAAGCAAATTTAGAAGATCCTGTTTTTTTAGGTTTTCCTGAAGCACCCACTGCAAGAGTTGGAACCAATACCAATCAAATTGCAAATACCATATTTGTAAACGATGCCATTAAAAGAGCTACACCAGATGCAACGGAAACTGTAAAGGGTTTGATAAGGTTAAATGGAGATTTAACCGGTACCGCCTTGCTACCCATCATTGGAGATAAAAAAATTACAACAAATAAATTAGCCGATTCGGCAGTAACCACAATAAAAATTTATCCTAAAAATGTAACGACTGAAAGTCTAGCCGATTCGAGCGTAACTACAATAAAAATTAAGAACTTAAATGTAACTACTGAAAAGCTTGCGGATAATGCAGTAACCACTGCTAAGATTTTAGATGCGAATGTGACTACGGCTAAGGTTTTGGATTCGGCTATAATAACTTCTAAACTTCGAAATCTAAATGTTACTACTGGAAAGCTTGCGGATAATGCAGTGACTACTGTTAAAGTTTTAGACTCGGCTATTATTACTTCTAAAATCAAAAACTTAAATGTTACTACTGCGAAGCTTGCGGATTCGGCTATTATCACTTCTAAAATTAAGAACTTAAATGTAACTACTGCGAAGATTGCAGATTCTGCTATAACAGCTGGTAAGATTGTAAGTAATGCCGTTACAACAAATAAGATTCAAAACTTAAATGTTACTACTGCTAAGCTTGCGGACAATGCGGTGACTACCATTAAAGTTTTAGACTCGGCTATTATTACTTCTAAAATCAAAAACTTAAATGTTACTACTGCGAAGCTTGCGGATTCGGCTATTATCACTTCTAAAATTAAGAACTTAAATGTAACTACTGCGAA
>CANJWU010000184.1 GCA_947478655.1 Sphingobacteriales bacterium
AATTTAGCCATTGCGCTGCATAAAAAAGGATATCATGTAACAGGCTCCGACGATGAAATTGTGGAACCTTCTAAATCGCGTTTAGCATCTTATCAATTATTACCCGCAAAAGAAGGTTGGAACGAAGCGTCAATTACGCCCGATTTACATGCGGTAATTTTAGGAATGCATGCCCGAGCAGACAACCCAGAACTATTGAAAGCAAAGGAATTGGGCTTGCCTATATTTTCTTATCCAGAATATTTATACGAGCAATCGAAAGATAAAAAGCGTGTAGTAATAGGAGGGAGCCATGGCAAAACTTCTATTACTGCTATGATTTTGCATGTGCTTCAAGCCAATCATTTTCCAATAGATTATATGGTTGGTGCGCAATTGCGTGGTTTTGATACCATGGTTAAAATTACCGACGATGCGAAAACAATTATTTTAGAAGGTGACGAATATTTATCATCGCCCATAGATCGCAGACCAAAGTTTCATTTGTACAAAGGTCATGTTGCGGTACTCAGTGGTATTGCCTGGGATCACATCAATGTTTTTCCAACCTTCGAAATTTATTTGCAACAATTTTCACAATTCATCGATACTTTGGAGCCAAATGCGGTCTTAATTTATTCGGCAAACGATGCCGTGTTAACCAATTTAGTAAAGCAACACCCCCGAACAGACATACGCAAAATACCTTATTTAGCGCATGATGCCAGCACCACAGAAGGCATTACCTATTTGACAACTGCAGCAGCTGCAGTGCCTTTGCGAATTTTTGGAGATCATAATCTGCAAAACCTAAACGCCGCTAAATTGGTGTGTATGGAATTGGGTTTAGCCGAATCAGATTTCTACCAGCATATTCAAACTTTTAATGGCGCCTCTAAAAGATTAGAACTGATTGCTAAAAATAAAACCAGTAATGCATACAAAGATTTTGCACATTCTCCTTCTAAATTAATGGCTACTACGGCCGCTGTTAAAAATCAATTTGAAAACAGAAAATTAATTGCTTGTATGGAGTTGCATACCTTTAGTAGTTTAACGGCCGAGTTTTTAAAAGAATACCATGGTTGTATGAATACGGCTGACGAAGCCATTGTATATTTTAATCCACATACCATTGCACATAAAAAATTAGCTCCTATTAGTATCGATCAAGTGACCGCTGCATTTGCGCGCGAAGATTTAATGGTCTTTACCGAATCGGATAAATTGCAAGCTTATTTAAAGGCAAAACGATGGGAAAATTGCAATTTACTTTTAATGAGTTCGGGTAATTTTGACGGCATACACATGGAAAGTTTTGCCGAAGAATTGCTATCGGAATAATTTTTAAGCATAAATCGCCTCAAAAGCGCGATTTTAAAGAAATAATACTTTGCGTAATCTCTTGATTTACTGAATATAATAGGTGTATTGTGGATATCTTGATAAATCAGAAAAACTTCTTCACATACACATTTTGCAATTTTTATAAATTTATATTTGCATTTAAAGCAAAATAATGGCTAATAAATTAAAATCACCATTACCATCAGAGATACAGGAGCAAGATTCGGAACCCGTTTCGATTGCAAATACTGCGCCTAAAAAATCGGAGAAGGTAAACGCTGCAAAAGCGAAACAAAATGAAAAGTCTTTTTCGTTTTTAGATTTCTTTACCGACGGACGCGCTGTAAAAATTTCGGGTTTACTTTTATTATTATGTTCACTTTATTTCTTTGTTGCTTTTTGTGCTTTTTTATTAACCTGGCAAGATGACCAAAGTGTGGTTGCTAATGCGGGCCTTAATATTCTTTTTGATGCCCAAAACAATAAAGTAGAAAATTGGCTTGGCATAACGGGGGCATTAATTTCGCATATTTTTATTCATAGATGGTTTGGCATAGCTTCATTTATATTTGTATTTACTTTTTTTCTATTAGGCTTTAGAATTTTATTTAAAGTTGCTTTACTGAATATTTCTAAAAGTATTGCCTATTCCTTATTCCTATTGGTTTTCATCTCTGCAACTATTGGTTTTATTATTAGTTTTATACAAACAGATTATTACTTTTTGGCTGGTGGTTATGGCATTTCCATTAACGCTTTTTTAAATGCCATTTTAGGTAAAATTGGTACTGCAGGCTTATTGATTTTTGCTGGTTTAAGTTGTTTAGTGATTGCGTATAATTTTGAATTTAAATCGCCTATTAAAAAGGTTGAAAAGAAAATTATTGATACGCTTGATGAAGAAGCCTTATTGCCTGTAGAAGCCAATCGCAAGGCAGAAATAATTAAACCAGAATTTGAAGCAAAACCTACATCGGTTGAGTTTCCAATTTTAAATAAACCATTGAACGAAGCACAAATGCCGGTTTTAAAACAGGCAGAAGATAGCATGGAGCTAATAAGCGAAATGGATTCTGAACCCGAAACCGAATCGGCAGAAGAGGCATTCGAAACAGTTTCGTATAAAAAACCAAACCCAATAGCAACCGAAGAAGTTCCTTTAGAAATGGCTATTGTAGCACCCGAAGCTACTCCAGAAATTGGAAGCCCGACCGATACCGATTTATTAGCGGCAAACTTGGTAAAAGAATTAGGCGAGTACGATCCAACCCTCGATTTATCTTCTTATCAATACCCAACCCTCGATTTATTAGAAAATTATGGGAGCAGTAAAATTGCCGTAAACACAGAAGAATTAGAGCGCAATAAAAATAGGATTGTAGAAACACTTGGACATTATAATATTGACATTGCAAAAATTAAAGCGACGATTGGTCCAACAGTTACGCTTTACGAAATAGTTCCTGCAGCTGGTGTGCGTATTTCTAAAATTAAAAATTTAGAAGACGACATTGCCTTGAGTTTATCTGCTTTGGGTATTCGTATTATTGCACCAATTCCGGGTAAAGGAACTATTGGTATAGAAGTACCGAATCAAAATCCAGAAATGGTTTCGATGCGTTCGGTATTGGCTTCCGAGAAATACCAAACCACTACCATGGACTTACCCATTGCTTTAGGTAAAACCATTTCAAACGAAGTATATATTGTTGATTTGGCTAAGATGCCCCATTTATTAATGGCTGGGGCAACGGGTCAAGGTAAATCGGTTGGTATAAACGCTTTATTGATTTCTCTTTTATACAAAAAACATCCATCGCAAATTAAGTTTGTGATGGTCGATCCTAAAAAAGTAGAATTAACTTTATTTAGAAAAATTGAAAGACATTTCTTGGCAAAATTGCCAGGTGATGGTGATGCCATTATTACCGACACGAAAAAAGTAGTGCATACTTTAAATTCATTGTGTATAGAAATGGATCAGCGTTACGAGTTATTAAAAGACGCACATGTAAGAAATTTAAAAGAATACAATGTTAAATTTATTGGTCGTAAATTAAATCCGCAAGAAGGACATCGTTATTTACCCTACATTATTTTGGTAATAGATGAATTTGCCGATTTAATGATGACCGCTGGTAAA
>CANJWU010000185.1 GCA_947478655.1 Sphingobacteriales bacterium
CAATTTGATTCCTGGTTAAGAAATCACATTGTTGCATCATATCGTTGATCATGCCTTGCAAACCCATTTTTCTACCATCGTCTGGAGAGTAAATTTTTGCAATGCCATAATTTTGTAATTCTTTAATTTCGGTAGGCAAAATTACGCCTCCACCTCCTGCAAATATTTTTATATGTCCGGCGCCTTTTTCTTTTAATAAATCGAACATATAACGAAAATATTCGTTGTGTCCGCCTTGGTAAGAAGTCATGGCGATACCTTGTACGTCTTCTTGAATAGCACAGTTAACCACTTCTTCAACAGAACGATTATGCCCAAGGTGAATAACTTCTGCACCAGATGATTGTAAAATACGACGCATAATATTGATGGTTGCATCGTGCCCGTCGAATAACGAAGCGGCCGTTACAAATCGAATCGTATTTTTAGGTTTATAAACTTCAATTGTTTCCATAGGTGGATATTCGGTATAATTACCAAAAATAAGAAAAAATTGGCCTAATAGCGGTTTTAGGCCTTTAATTCCTTTAAAGGTATTTTTATTAAAATTGATGGTGGATATTAAAAATTAAAACTATTGATTATCAGAAAGTTAATTTTAATATTGTATTTTTTTAAAAATAGATGCAACCTTTAGCTGCCTTAAACCATCTTATAAGTAATGACGCCAAAAGAAGAAGATAAATTAACAGAATTCAGGTTAATTGAAGGGTGCGTAAAGGGAGATAGGCGTTCGCAAGAATTAATATATCAGTTATTTGCTAAAAAAATGTTTGGTATATGTTTGCGCTATACAAATGATGAATTTGAAGCACAAGAAGTTTTGCAATTGGGTTTTATTAAATTGTTTGATAAAATAAAGGCCTTTAAAAACGAAGGCTCATTCGAAGGTTACCTCAGGAAAATAATGGTCAATACCGCCATCGAATATTTTAGAAAAAAGGAAAGAACTTTATTGCTGGTCGATTTAGCAAGTGCAGATTCGGAAAGTTTGCCAAGCAACCCATCGGCTGTTTTTGAACAAAAAGATTTAATAAAATTAATACAAGGTTTAGCACCCGGTTTTAGAATGGTATTTAATTTGTTTGCTATAGAAGGCTATTCGCATCAAGAAATTGCAGAACAATTAGGTATATCAGAAGGGACTTCTAAATCGCAATTGGCTAGGGCCAGAATAATATTACAAGAACGCTTAAAAAAGCTAGAAACATTAAGTCATGAGCCAATCAGGTAAAAATAAAATTGATCAATTATTCGAAGAATCACTGCGCGATTATACTGCTGCAGTGGAACCCGAAGTGTGGTCAAAAATTGACCAACAATTAGCTAAGAAAACAAAAAACAACATTTACTTAAAGTATGCTGCCGCTGTGGCAATCCTCATCGGCTTTGTATTAGTTTTTCAGTTTAATGATATTTTAAAGCCAAATGAAAACCTGGCTATCGTTGAACAAGCAAGCATAGCGACAGAAACTCCACATTCTATTTCAGAACAAACACCGATAACTACTAAAATTAAAAAATTAAGCGATCCAAGAATTGCGGGAGTAGTAGAAGTAAAATCGAAAGCAAATAAATCTATTAAAGCCACAAAAAAATCAATCATAGATCTTCAGCCTAAATCGCCCATTAGAACCAATGCGGAGATTCAAGCAATAGAATTATTGAAGCAATTAGAGGTGCAACAAGCTCATGAACAAAAGCCTACAGAAGAAGAATCAAAGCCAATTGCGCCAGTTAAAATAATTGCTCAACCAAGTAATGTGGCTATTCAAACGGGTTCCAAAAAAGAAATTAATTCGGTTTTTGAATTGGCAACTTATATTGCTCAAAAGGTTTTTGGGGATTCTAAATTAGAGCTAATTGCCATTAATAACACGCCTAATGGTGCTAGAAAATTATCCTTAAATTTGGGAATTGTAAAAGTGAATCAAATAAAAAATAATAAATAGTATGAAAAAAATAAGTTCAAGCATCTTAATGGTGATTGCCTGCGTAGGAATTTCTTTTGCGCAACAAAAAACAATAATTATTAAATCGGATGCACTAGTTGCACCCGTTGCACCGGTAACACCAGTTGTTCCACCCGCAAATGTAACACCACCGGTTCCGCCTGTACCTCCAACAGTTGTTAAAGGACCTGCTAAGCAAGTAAAAATGATTCGCATCGAAAAAAATGCGGATGGTTCAAATGTACCGCAAACAATGATTATCCAATCGGATTCATTAATCGGCGGCTCAGGCAAGCAAGTAAAAATGATTCGCATCGAAAAAAATGCGGATGGTTCGAATACACCTGAAACAATGATTATTCAATCAGATTCATTAATTGGCTCAGGCAAGCAAGTAAAAATGATTCGCATCGAAAAAAATAATCAAATGGAGGGAGGCGCTCCTTCGCAAATGACTATCACTATTGATTCTACTGTTGATGGTAAAAGGCAAGTGAAGATCATTCGCATGGAGAAAAATGGCGATCGTAAAATGCGTGCGGGTAAAAGAATGCGTCGTAATAATGCAAATGAAAATACCGTAATGATTTATTCTGATGGGAAAGTAAACATCGACTCTTTGATTAAATTAGATACGACTCAGATCTCTATTTTAAATAAGAAAATTGTCATTATTGGAGAGCCGGATATTCAGCAAATTTATATTGAAAAAGATACGCTAGGTGATTACTTTGAGCATTCGGAATTCAATAAAGAATTTAAAGACTTCGATAAAGAATTTAAAGGCTACAAAAAAAACCGCTCAAACGGAGATCGTAAAGCGAAAAAAAGTGCGAAAAAATTCAAGGATGACAGAGGTGGTTTAGAATTGAGCATCGGCTACAATGCTTGGCTAGACAATGGCTCAACGGCTTTGTCTTTGTCTAACAATAATTTAGAATTAATTAATAGTAAATCTACGCATGTGAATTTATCGTATGTAAATTACTTCAAAATTTATAAAAACTTTATTCAGTTTTCTGCGGGTGTGGGTATTGATTGGAATAACTATCGTTTTAGTAAAAATATTACCTTAAGTCCAAAAGCAGATTCGATGAATCTTGTGGTAGATAATATTAATTATTCAAAAAATAAATTGATGGCTAAATATGTAACGGTGCCATTGCAATTGCATTTTGCAACTAAGCCGAATAAAAAGGGCGACATGCTTGGTGTTGCTGGCGGTGTAGAGCTTGGCTATTTATTAAATGGACGTCAAAAACAAATCAGCGAAGAAAAAGGGAAGCAAAAAATTGATGATGACTATAATTTGGCTGATTTAAGATTAGGATATACCCTTTGCGCAAACTATGGCAATACGGGTATTTACGCAAAATATTATCCAAATAGCACATTTAAAGAAACGCAAGGACCAAATTTAAATACCTTTTGCATTGGATTTAAATTCGGATTAGATTAA
>CANJWU010000186.1 GCA_947478655.1 Sphingobacteriales bacterium
GCTTGTTTTTTTGCGATCTCTGGTTTGTTGGTTTTTGCGCAATCCGATTTTATCGCTATTGCTCATTTAATGATTTATGTTGGCGGAATATTAGTGGTCATGGTTTTTGGAATCATGTTATCACAAAAAGCAAGCTTATCTAATGTAGTATTGCAAAATAAAAGTATTTCTTTACACCAATATTTAGCTTTACTAGCCTGTGTTGCGCTATTCGTAATTTTAATGTATTTCTTTTATCTGTATGGGCCAAATACCCCAATCCATTATGTTGGAAGCGATATAGAAACGATAGGAATTGCATTATTAACAAAATATTTATTACCATTTGAATTATTGTCTTTGCTGCTTTTGGCTGCGTTTATATTTACTGCAATGGTGACTAGAAAAAATAAAAATTAATAAAATGGATATCAATATCAGTCACTTTTTATTTATTTCGGCTGCCTTATTTGCCATCGGTTTTTATGCGGCCATTCGCCGTCGAAATATTATTTTGGTTTTAATTGGAATAGAATTAATGGTCAATGCAGCGGTAATAAACCTAGTGGCATTCGCTAATGTGAATACAAAGGCCAATGCTGCAGATGGAAAACTCATGGCTTTATTTGCCATTGTTTTATCGGCTGCAGCCATTGCACTTGCCTTGGCTATTGTAGTTAAGGTGTATCAATATTTTAATACCATCAACCCAGATCAAATAGAAGAATTTAAAAATTAATGAATCAAGCCATAACATATCAAATGGATTCGCTGCTGCAGGTGCTAGATTTTTCTGCCATCGGATTCCTTTTGCCTTTGTTATTTTTTATACTTTTTTCTTTTGTCCGTTTTTCAGAAAAAATAATTTATAGGGCTGCTATTGCTTGCTTATTGGCCTCGTTTGGTTCATTGTTTTATTTTTTAAAACCACTGGTCCATTCGCATCAATATTATATTCTCGATTGGTTTACCATTGCGCAAAGTAAATTTCAAATCACTTTATTAATAGACGAAACTTGTTTTTGGGTCTTAGCCATGATTCATTTGGTTACCCTGATGGTGATTATATTTTCGGGTTATTATATGAAATCTGAATTGCGTTTCGAGAAATATTTCGCTTATATATTATTTTTCTTTACTGCCATGTTTGGCTTGGTGCTGTCAAATAATTTATTTTTGACTTATATTTTTTGGGAATTAGTGGGCTTTGCTTCTTATGCTTTAATTGGTTTTTGGCGTAGCAAAGAATCGGCCATCTTGGCAAATAAAAAAGCTTTTATTATTAATAGAATTGGTGATTTAGGTTTTTTAGCTGCGATTTATATTTTATTTAATCAGTTTCACACCCTTAACTTAAATAGCATAGAGGTGATGCTGCAAACTGCCCCAAAAGATTTGCCTGCTTTATATTTTGCAAGCTTTGCCATTCTTATTGCGGTGATAGCCAAATCCGCACAGTTTCCATTACATGTTTGGTTGCCTGATGCAATGGAAGGTCCTACACCCGTATCGGCGCTCATACATGCTGCCACCATGGTTATTGCAGGTGTTTACCTCTTGTTAAGAATTACTTTCTTTTTTCCGCCAGAAGCTTTATTATTTCTAAAATACATTTCCATTATCAGTATGGTTATGGCTTCCCTATTTGCCATTGCGCAACAGGATATCAAAAAAATATTAGCTTACTCTACCATTTCGCAAATAGGTTTAATGCTTTTTGCAATTAGTATAGGCAATCTACCACTCGCCTTATTTCATTTATTAACACATGCTTTTTTTAAAGCAGCTTTATTTTTAACAGCGGGTGTTTTTATTCACGAAAAAAAATCACAAGACATACGGAACTTAACAGGTGTTGCGCAGCAATTGCCTATTGCATTTATTGCTTTTAGTATGGCTGCTGCAGCCTTAATAGGCTTACCATTTACGGCTGCATATTTATCTAAAGAAGCTATTTTGTTTTCGGCTATTCATCAGCATGGCTTCGATTTTTTCAATGTAATGCTGCTTTTATCGGTGTTATTAACCAGTCTATATATTGCAAGAATTTGGTTTTATTTGATGGCAAAAAGCGATTTAAGTATTAAAACACAAACAAAATCTCTGTCAATGAATTTGCCAATCATCGTATTGGCCATGGCCTCTTTATTTATTGCCTTTTCAATTAATCCATTTCATTTGCAAGCATTTTGGTTTACAATGGGCACCGAAACAATAGCGCCAATCTTTAGTATAGGTATTGTCTTGTTGAGTATTGCAGGTATTTTAGCTGTCAAATTTATTCCATCAATTTTATTGATGGACGAAAAAAATGGAATGGTATATTTCCTTAAAAACGGTGCTTTCATAGATCGTTTATACGAATACCTATTTGTAAAACCAATTCAACAAATTGCCACCTTACTTAAATGGTTAGACAAGCATGTGGTAGATGCACTAGTAAATGGAATTGCAAAATTAGCTATTGTGATTGCCAATTGTTCGGACTGGTTTGATCGAAATATAATTGATGGATTGGTTAACCTGATTGCACTCATTGCCAAAAGATTTGGAGATATTATTCGCATAGCTCAAACTGGAAGAGTGCAAACTTATTTTTTATTGGCATTGATGTTGATGGCAATAGTAGCATGGTTTATTTATTAACTAAATAGAGATATAAAATGAATAATTGGTTGTCTGTTTTAATTTTTTTACCGATTGCAGCAGCATTAATTTTGTTGTTATTACCTAAGCGTGCATCAAATGTGTTTAGGCCGGTAACCATTGTTATCAGTGTTTTACAGACACTCATTGCAAGCTATTTATATGCCCAATATTTAAAAAATCCACATGGATATCATTTTGTAGAACGTGCCGATTGGATTAATTTAAATTTAGGTACGTTTGGCCGTTTAAATATTGATTATTTCTTAGCCGTAGATGGTTTAAGTATTGGATTGCTTTTATTATCGGCATTTGTTATGTTAATTGCGGCTATTGCTTCTAACGAAATAAAGAAAGATCCTAAAGCATATTACACTTTGTTTTTATTATTGAGTGCTGCTATAATGGGTGTATTTTGCGCACTCGATTTTTTCTTGTTTTATGTGTTTTATGAATTAATGTTATTGCCAATGTATTTCTTGATTGGCATGTGGGGTGGTCCAAACAGAGAATATGCTTCAATCAAATTTTTCTTATATACTTTATTTGGATCTATATTTATGTTGCTAGTAATGATCGGACTTTATTTTTCGGTCATCGATCCGGTAACAGGCGAGCATACTTTTAATATGCTGTATATGATGGATGCGGCAAACTATACCAAAGACAGTTATTTCTCTATTTTCTCTACAGATGCATTGCTATTTCATTATCCGGTAAGGTTCTTAGGCTTTATTGTTTTGTTTATTGCTTTTGCCATTAAAATTCCAACCATAC
>CANJWU010000187.1 GCA_947478655.1 Sphingobacteriales bacterium
CCATTGGTGAGCATGGGCGGAACTTCTATCTTATTCACCAGTGTGGCTTTCGGAATTATTCTGAGTGTGAGCAGAGACATTGAAGAAATGGAGAAAGGAGCGGAACTTGCAACAGCCTAGAATTATTATAAGTGGAGGTGGCACAGGTGGCCATGTTTTCCCAGCTATTGCCATTGCCGGTGCTATTCGAGCACAGTATCCCGATGCACAGTTTTTATTTGTGGGTGCGATTGGAAAAATTGAAATGGAAAAGGTGCCTGCTGCAGGCTACGATATAGTGGGATTAGATATTAGGGGTTTACAAAGAAATTTATCTTTAGCTAATTTGAAGTTTCCAATTCGCTTACTCAAAAGCTGTTGGAAAGCGCGTCAAATTATTAAAAAGTTTAAACCCGATGTAGCGGTTGGCGTTGGAGGTTATGCATCTGGTCCATTGCTCTTTATGGCTGCTCAACTTAACATTCCTTGTCTTATCCAAGAGCAAAATTCATACCCAGGAATTACCAATAAAATGTTGTCTTCGGCGGCTAAAAAAATCTGTGTGGCATATGATGGCATGGAAAAATATTTTGACCATTCGAAGCTCTTATTGACCGGTAATCCTGTTCGTTCGCAGATCGTAAAAATGGATATTAAAAGATCGGATGCCATTGCACATTTTAACTTATCCGAAAATAAAAAAACAGTACTCATTATTGGCGGAAGTTTAGGTGCTCGTACACTCAATACCAGTGTCTTGAAAGACTTGAATTTACTGGTCGCTCAGGATATTCAAGTGATATGGCAAACAGGTAAGTTGTACTATTCCACAATTGTTGAAAATGTAGGGTCGAAATTGCCGTCAGGAGTGAGGATATTTGAGTTTATTAGTAATATGGAGATGGCTTATGCTGCAGCAGATGTAATCATTTCGAGAGCAGGTGCTGGAACCATTTCGGAATTATGTTTATTGGCTAAACCAGTAATACTTGTTCCCTCTCCAAATGTTGCAGAAGATCATCAAACAAAAAATGCCATGGCATTGGTTCAAAAATCTGCTGCCATTTTAATTAGCGATGCAAATGCATCCACAACATTAATAAAAACTTGCATCGATTTATTAAACGATGAAAGTCAAATAAAAAGTTTAGGAAATAATATTTCACAATTAGCCATTACAGATGCGGCAGAAAAAATTGCAACAGAAGTAATTAAATTGATAAAATAATTAAATGAAATTAGCGCACATTAAAAATGTTTATTTAGTTGGCATCGGAGGAATCGGGATGAGTGGACTAGCGCGCTATTTCAAAAATAGAGGTTGTGAAGTTGCCGGTTACGATAAAACAGAAACTATTTTAACGAAAGAATTAATTGCCGAAGAAATTCCAGTTACTTATTTTGATGATAGTTCTTTACTGCCGGAAACATTTTTAGTTCATGATCCAAGTACCCTCATTATATACACACCTGCTATTCCCCAAGACAGCGAAATCTTGAATTATTTTATTGAACAAGATTTCATGTTGAGAAAAAGAGCGCAAGTATTGGGTATCATCTCAGAAAGTTCATTTACCATTGGTGTAGCAGGTACGCATGGCAAAACAACCACCTCTACCATTATTGCACATTTACTTAAACATTCGGGTTATGATTGCTCGGCATTTTTAGGTGGCATCTCTACCAATTATCAAAGCAATATTTTATTTGGAAAAAATAATGTGATGGTGGTAGAAGCCGATGAATTTGATCGTTCTTTTTTAACATTACATCCAGATATTGCGATTGTTACTTCGATGGATGCCGATCACTTAGATATTTACGGTGATAAAAATCACATCGAAGAATCTTTCAGATTATATGCAAGTCAAGTAAAAAGAGGTGGTAAATTAATTTTTAAATACAATTTACCCATTCAAAAAAATGGCATCACCTATGGTGTAAATTCTACAAGCGCAGATTATACTGCACACAATATTAGAATTCAAAACGGTATATATATTTTTGATTTTAAAAACGGCGCACTAGAATATAAAGACATGTGCTTAGGATTAGCAGGTTTGCACAATGTAGAGAATGCTACCGCTGCCATTATTGTGGGCATGTTATTAGAAATACCGGAAGAAAAGATTAGAGCGGCATTGGCTTCTTTTACTGGTGTTAAAAGAAGATTTGAATATATCGTGCAAAACGAAAAGATGGTTTACATCGACGACTACGCACATCACCCCGAAGAATTAAGAGCTTGTATCAATTCGGTAAGGCAAATGTATCCAAGCAAAAAATTGACAGTTATATTTCAGCCACACTTATTTTCGAGAACTAAAGATTTTGCACAAGAGTTTTCAGAAGTATTGAGTTTAGCAGATCAATTAATTGTAATGGATATTTATCCAGCAAGAGAATTACCCATTGAAGGGGTAGACGCTAATTTAATTTTAAATCAAGTAAGTATTGCTAATAAACAGTTGGCATCCAAAGAAAACTTGATGGAGAAATTAGCCAATATGGAAATTGAATTATTATTAACAGTAGGTGCAGGAGATATAGACACGATGGTTAAACCTATTCAAGAATTAGTAGGCTAATGAAAAATATTCCTTGGACAAAAATTGGAATTACGATCTTGTGGGTGCTAGGCATAGCAACCATCGGACTTTCTTTAGCCTTCACGGAAATTAAACAGCAAGAGCTTAAGTGTAAAAAAATTACGATCAATGTCAATAAATCTGATGAAAATTATTTCATCAATAAACAAGATATTTCGGCAATCATACAATTTGGTGGCGATTCTTTATTGAATAAATATGTCAACAAGATTAATGTAAAGCGCCTCGAAAAATTAATTGAAGCAAACAAATACATTTCTAAGGCAGAAGTATTCATTGATTTAAATGGTGAACTTTTTGTGAATGTGCAACAGCGCAAGCCATTGCTTCGCATCTTTACTGCAGATCAGCATAGTTTTTATTTAGATGAACATGGATTAAAAATGCCTTTGTCTCCAAATTATTCGGCGAAGGTATTGTCGGCAAATGGAAATATCGAAGAAATATATGGCGGCATTTACGATTCTGTAAAGAATCCATTATTGAACGACTTATTTGAATTAACCAAATTCATAAAAGCGAATGAATTTTGGGATGCGCAAATTGAACAAATATTTGTAGAAGAAAACAAAGACATTACCTTAATTCCAAGAGTGGGTAATCAAAAAATTCTTTTCGGTTCAATCGAAAATAGAGACGAAAAATTTGAAAAGTTATTTTTATTCTATACCAAGGCTATGCCAAAGGTAGGATGGGATACTTACAGTATAATTAATTTAAAATTTAAAAATCAAATTGTGGCAACAAGATCTGGAATGAGCATTGTATTACCAAAGCCAATACTAGATACGGTTGTAGCAACAGATAG
>CANJWU010000188.1 GCA_947478655.1 Sphingobacteriales bacterium
ATTTGTAAGCTTATGGAAAGAAAAGTACGTGTTCGATTTGCGCCTAGTCCAACTGGCCCATTACATATGGGTGGAGTTCGTACGGCACTTTATAATTATTTGTTTGCAAAAAAACACGGCGGAGACATGTTGCTTCGTATCGAAGATACTGATCAAACCAGATACGTGCCAGGTGCAGAAAATTATATCATCGAATCTTTGGCATGGTGTGGCATTACTTTCGATGAGGGGGTTCATGTAGGAGGTCCGCATGCACCTTACCGTCAATCCGAAAGAAAAGAAATGTATAAGCAATATGCTTTACAATTAATTGAATCGGGGCATGCATATTATGCATTCGATACCATGGAAGAATTGGATGCGATGCGCGAAAATTTAAAAGCAGCCAATGTTGCTTCTCCTCAATATAATTATATTACCAGAGAGGGTATGAAAAACTCGCTCACTTTGCCTAGCGACGAAGTGGCCCGCAGATTAGCGGCCGGCGATGCTTATGTTATTCGAATGAAAATTCCACGCAAGGAAGAAGTGCGCGTAGTGGATTTAATTAGAGGAAATGTGTTGGTGCAAACTTCACAAATGGACGATAAAGTATTGTTCAAATCTGATGGTATGCCAACGTATCATTTAGCCAATGTGGTTGATGATTATTTAATGAAAATTACCCATGTTATTAGAGGAGAAGAATGGTTACCCTCTGCGCCTTTACATGTATTACTTTATCGATATTTAGGATGGGAAGAAGTAATGCCACAATTTGCGCATTTACCATTATTGCTTAAGCCAGATGGCAATGGCAAATTGAGTAAGCGCGATGGTGACAGATTAGGCTTCCCTGTTTTTCCATTACAATGGCAAGATCCATTCACAGAAGAAATTAGTTCTGGTTACCGCGAAAACGGCTACATTCCAGCTGCTTTTATTAATATGTTGGCTTTGTTAGGATGGAATCCTGGAACACCTCAAGAAATTTTCAGCATGTCTGAATTAATCGAAGCATTTAGCATAGAAAGAATTTCTAAGTCGGGTGCAAAATTTGATGCGGCCAAAACCAAATGGTTTAATCAACAATATTTAAGACAAACATCTTCCGAAGATTTAGCCAAAATTTTCGAAACAGAAATTAAGGATAAGGGTTTTGATTATCCAATAAATTATATTCAAGCGGTTTGCGAATTAGTAAAAGAGAAGGCACAATTTTCGAATGAGTTTTGGTCTTTAGCAAGTTATTTTTTCGAAGAACCAAATTCGTTTGATATGGACTTAGTTCGCAAAAAATGGAAAGATGCAGTACCCGCATTCATGACAAATTTAGTGGCAGATTTAAATTCAATAGCGCAGTTTGATGCAGTAAGTATCGAAGATTTGTTTAAAGCATGTGCCGAAAAAAATGGCATCGGCGCAGGCGCCGTGATGCAAATATTTAGAATTGCAATCTCGGGTCAAGCAGCTGGCCCCGCTATATTTGAGCTTACTTCATTAATTGGAAAAGAACGCATTGTGAAGCGTTTAAATTTTGCAATCGATCAATTCAATAGCATAGCCTAAATACAATCAAAAGCAAACCACTATGAAAAGACCAATTAGAGTTTTAGTAGCAAAATGCGGATTAGATGGACACGATAGAGGCGCAAAAATAATTGCCACTTCGCTGCGTGATGCTGGAATGGAAGTGATTTACACAGGGCTTAGACAAACGCCCGAAATGATTGTAAACGCTGCTTTGCAAGAAGATGTTGACGCAATTGGCGTAAGTATTTTAAGTGGAGCGCATTTAACCGTTTTCCCAAAAATTATTCATTTAATGAAAGAAAAAGGAATGAATGACGTACTACTCACAGGTGGCGGAATTATTCCCGAACCCGATATGGAGCAATTGGCTCAGATGGGCGTTGGACAACTGTTTGCGCCAGGCACTGCAACTGCTAATATTGTCAATTACATTACCCAATGGGTTTCAGCTAATAGAAATTTCTAATGAAAAAAATATTAACGCTGTTTTTATTTTTCATTACACTCCATGCCAATGCGCAAATCGCAAGCGCTGGATATAAGATATACAGTTGGGGCTCCAATAAAAATACGATTCCAGTATTAGCCAAGTGTAATCAAACAAATGCGGGTGATCAATTCAGCAATTGTGAAATCAATAATAAAGACTCTATTTTTTATGCTGGGTTTCATTATAATTATTGCAATTTTCGTTTTTATAAAGAAGCCTTGGTAGAAGTGCATTTCGATTTAAGATTTAAAGAGTTAGGAGATGTAGTTGCTAAATTGAGCACCGATTTTGGAGCACCTAAAATTTTAGAAAACGCCACCACTGTAGCCGATACACTCTCTACCACCATTGGCTATGAATGGATTGTTGGAGATACGCGGGTATTAATTATTAACAAAGGAATTACAAGCCCCGTTTGGTGCATCCTTAGCTCTCAATCTCATAAAAAAGCATACAGAAAAAAAGTAATCGATATAGAAAAAATAATCTTTAACTAATGCCTTACGAAAACATTTTAACCGAGCAAAAAAATGCAACGCTGCATATTACTATTAATCGTGCAAGTAAATTAAATGCATTAAATAAAGCGACTTTATCTGAACTAAACGCTGCGTTTCAAGCTGCATTTGTAGATGAAGAAGTACGCGCAATTATTTTAACTGGCGATGGCGCAAAAGCATTTGTGGCCGGTGCAGATATTGCGGAATTTGCAGACTTCTCTGTTTTGCAAGGTGCTGCTTTAAGTAGCGAGGGCCATGCGCAGGTTTTTAATTTAATCGAAAATAGTCCGAAACCTGTTATTGCGGCCATCAATGGTTTTGCATTAGGAGGCGGCTTAGAATTAGCTATGGCTTGTCATATTCGTGTGGCTTCCGAAACTGCAAAAATGGGTTTACCAGAAGTAGGCTTAGGTGTAATACCTGGTTATGGCGGTACACAGCGATTAGCGCAATTAATTGGCAAAGGCAGGGCAATGGAAATGATTGTTACCGCCGATGTAATCAATGCCGCAGAAGCATATAGAATGGGTTTAGTAAACCATGTGGTTGCGCCCGAAAATTTATTAGCGAAATGCGAAGAAATTGTTGCGAAAATTATAACCAAATCTCCGGTTGCAATTAGTTATGCCATTAAATCTGTGAACGCTGGTTTTGAAGAAGGTCAGAATGGATATGCAAGCGAAATCGAAAACTTTGGCGCTTGTTTTGGAACAAAAGATTTTAAAGAAGGTACGACTGCGTTTTTAGAAAAAAGAAAAGCGAATTTTTCTGGTAATTAGTTTTTACTTAAAAAATCTGCATAAGCCAATTCAATCCCTTCGGCTAATTCGGTTTGGTAAGTCCAACCTAATGCGCTGAGTTTACTCACATCCATTAATTTTCTTGGCGTGCCA
>CANJWU010000189.1 GCA_947478655.1 Sphingobacteriales bacterium
CACGCGATTGTCCTGAGCCAATGCGGTTAAAAAAATACTAGAAGCATTTTTGCTGGTGCCAACCAATTCATTATTAGCGTAAATAGCTACTTTGTACCAATGCTGAATAACAGTCGTATTGATATTTTTATCGACAAAAATACTGTCATTTAAATTGCCTAAAAAGCCAGCAGTGCTTGAATCTATTGGGTTGTAGCTTTTGTTATCGATAGATTTTAAAAGCACATATTTATAGGGGCCAATGTATTGATTCGTATCTAATTGATTTGGTTTAACCCATTTAATCGTATCCATTCCATCGTTTGTTCCAGTTTGCGAGATATCTATATTAATAATTGCTGGCACATCTCTAGTAAGAATTTCACAGCTTTCGTTAGAAACCAAACTCTCTGCACCATCTGGAAAAGTGGCTACAATTCGATAACAATAATTATTACCAGCACTTAAACCTTGACCATTATTGTTGTCTGTAAAAGTTTCGGTATTGATATTATTTACTTTCTTGATTAATTCGTAAGCACCTTGCGCTGGAATGCCTGTTTCGCAAGCGTTTGGCGTGTAAGGGTAGGAGCCACTTTTTCTATAAATTAAATAACCATTTGCTTTGTCGCAACTTGGTTTTTCCCAATTTAAAATAACACTAGATCCAATGGCATTGCTAGTTAAGTTTTTTGGCGCAGGAGCTACAACCGTTATCATCCAACTTTCTAAGTCAACTAATTTTGGTATACCATTATCAACCGCTTTAAATAAAATTTGATAGGGTTGCTTGCGTACCGAATTACAAGATGTTTTCCAATAAAATGGTTGGGTAATTACGGAGTTGGCGCTTGTATATTGATTGAACCGAACGGTGTCAGGAGGGCCTAATTTAAAGGGTCCGCCGGTTGCAGTCAACATAATCGAGTTATTATCGGGATCAATTGCACGAATCATTTGAGAAAGGTATTCGCCCGCAACAATACAAGTATCATGTAAATCATCGAACACAGGCGGACGATTAAAACTTTGTACGATTTCAATTTGCATATCACGCACAATATAACCGATACGTAAAAACTTTTTCAAGCCACTTACATATCGCCATTCTTCTACCATAATGGCAAAATTAAAAAGTGCCGACGCTTGGTTGTCGATAATTTGTGGCGTATCCCAAACCAATTGACCAGTAACGGGGTCTATGCCAAAAGAGTTTGAAGTGAAACCGTTTTTTAAATTGGGTAATTGAAAGCCAAAAACTTCTACACCTACGTCTTGTTTGCAAGGAATTAATTTAAAGCTAAGGCTATCTCCATCTGCATCGTAGGCATTTGGATTGTGCACAAATAATTTATTTTCGGCACCAAAATCAATGGGTTCGTATAACAAAACAGGAGAGTTATTAAAGCCAATAAATGGATTGATGACCAATTCGCATTCTACATAAAATGCAGTTTGTAAAGAGTTCACCATATTGCTCACATTGTTGTTTCTGTTTGGGTCTTGGTAACTGATGGTATAAGTAGCATAACCTGGAAAAGTATGCACAAAACGATACTTATTTCTTTGAATGTTGGTTACCACATTTATTTTTTCGAAGCGAGCTGCGGTGCTCGTAGTACCATCACCAAAATTCAATTCTGCCGAAGGTCGGTCGGCATTATTAGGGTCGCTGATATCGGTAAAAGTAGTTAAAATAAACTCGTATTGTAAGGCTGAAATCTGCGTATAGCTTAGTTCTCCGGCACGGTTATGCGTAGCAAATAAAAATTTACTAGCCATAAGGAATACTAAGAAAAATGCAATTTTTTTACCCTTCATTTGAGCTTTAAAAATTAATTGGTCCTATTTTTTTTCCAATTAGATGTCGTGTTTTCGGTAACAGCAGTCCTAGATTTTGATTTTGCTTCTTCCATGATTCGGGCCATTACATATGCAGCAGCCTTTGCTTCGTTTTCGTCTGCTACTTGTAATTTTTCAGGTGTAAAATATTTTCCGACAAAATGCGTATCAAAATTTCCTGAACGAAAAGCTTCGTGTTGCATCACAAATTTCCCAAATGGAAGCGTGCTTTCTATACCTGTAATTTGGTATTCGTCGATGGCACGAATCATACGCTGTATGGCTTCTTCGCGGTCTTTGCCATGGGTAACCAATTTGGCAATCATCGGGTCGTAATAAATCGGAATTTCCATGCCTTGTTCAAAACCATCGTCTACTCTAACACCTAAACCTTGTGGAATTTTATAGGTACTTAATGTACCAATATCGGGCAAGAAATTATTGCACGGATCTTCTGCATAGACCCTAAGCTCTATGGCATGTCCATTAATTTTCAAATCTTCTTGCGTAAAGGAAAGGGCTTGTCCGTCTGCAATTTTTAATTGCTCTTTAACTAAGTCGATGCCGGTAATCATTTCGGTAACCGGGTGTTCTACTTGTAAGCGGGTATTCATTTCTAAGAAATAAAAATCGGTATTGTTTTCTAAAATAAACTCTACGGTTCCGGCGCCAACATAATTACAAGATTTTGCCACATTTACGGCACATTCACCCATAGCCTTTCTAAGTGCTGGGCTCAATACAGCCGAAGGTGCTTCTTCTACAACTTTTTGATGTCTTCTTTGAATAGAACATTCTCTTTCGAATAAATGCACAATATTTCCTTTGGTGTCGCCTAATACTTGGATTTCAATATGGCGTGGCGAACTCACGTATCTTTCAATAAATACCGCACCATCACCAAAAGAAGAAACTGCTTCGCTTACCGCTAAGTTCATTTGTTCTTCAAAGTCGGCAGTGTTTTCTACAATGCGCATTCCTTTACCACCGCCACCTGCAGCCGCTTTAATTAAAATAGGAAAACCTACTTCTTCGGCTCTTAATTTAGCAATGGCAATATCTTGAATAGCTTCTTCGGTTCCGGGTACCATTGGAATCTGGTATTTTTTAGCCGTCGCTTTGGCCGATAATTTATTTCCCATAATTTCCATGGCTTCTGGCGAAGGGCCTACCAATATTAAACCTTCTTGTTTTACCCTTCTAGCAAATGCGGCATTTTCGGATAAAAATCCATAACCAGGATGAATGGCTTGCGCGCCTGTTTGTTTACAAGCATCAATTATTTTATCAAAAACTAAATACGATTGGTTAGAAGCAGCTGGGCCAATAAAAACGGCTTCATCTGCATAACGAACATGAGGCGATAAACGATCCGCTTCAGAATAAACTGCTACGGTTTGAATTCCCATTTCTTTGGCAGAACGCATAATGCGTAAAGCAATTTCGCCTCTATTGGCAATTAGTAATTTTTTAAACATATCTGAAGATTCCGGGTTGCTACCGAATAACCAAAAATAGTGATTTTGATTGGATAAATTAATAAACAACGCCCAAA
>CANJWU010000190.1 GCA_947478655.1 Sphingobacteriales bacterium
GCTTGGGGATCTGCAAACTACATGTGGTATCAAATGCTTGCGGCTAAAGGATATATTGTAGTTTGTGTAGATAATAGAGGCACAGGTGCAAGAGGTTCGGCTTTTAAAAAATGTACTTTTTTACAATTAGGAAAACTAGAAATAGCAGATCAAATAAATGCGGCTAAATGGTTGGGCACACAAAGCTATGTTGATGCAAGCCGCATTGGTATTCAAGGCTGGAGTTTTGGCGGATACATGTCGGCACTTGCCATAACCAAAGGCGCAGACTTTTTTAAAATGGCGATAGCAGTTGCTCCGGTAACCAATTGGAAATATTATGACTCTATTTATACCGAAAGATATTTGCATACGCCAAAAGAAAACAATGCAGGCTTTGAAGAAAATTCACCGATCAATTTTGTAGATAAAATAAAAGGTAAATTTTTAATCATTCATGGTACAGCAGATGATAACGTACATTTTCAAAACGCTGCAGACATGGTAAGCGCCATGATTAAAGCCAATAAAAAATTTGAATCTGCTTATTATCCAAACAAAAACCATTCGATTGCTGGTGGTACAACCCGCTTGCATCTGTATAATTTAATGACTGATTTTATTTTAACAAACCTTTAAACAATATTGAAATACATTACTAAAACCATATGGGTACTCTCGCTCATCAGTTTATTTACTGATATGGCGAGCGAAATGCTCTATCCAGTTTTACCGATGTATTTACAATCTCTTGGATTTTCTATTGTTTTGATTGGGGTGTTTGAAGGATTTGCAGAAGCCTTAACGGGCCTGAGTAAAGGTTATTTTGGAAAATGGTCTGATAACATTGGCAAAAGAGTACCATTCGTGCAAGCCGGTTATGGTTTGAGTGGCATTGCAAGACCCCTAATGGTTTTGTTTGCCAATCCTTTTTGGGTCTTTTTGATGCGCAGCTTCGACCGATTAGGCAAAGGAATTAGAACGGCGGCCCGTGACGCTTTAATCTCCGACGAATCGACGGAAGGTAATAAAGCAAAAGTTTTTGGCTTTCATCGCTCATTAGACACCTTAGGCGCGGTCTTGGGACCAGGCATTGCATTAATCTATTTACACTATTATCCCGGCGATTATAAAAACTTATTTTTAATTGCTTTTATACCTGGCTTATTAGCCATACTCAGTTCCGGATTAATTAAAGAAAGCAAGCAAAATCATTTTGTCAATAATCATGAAAAAATAAAGCTATCGGGCTTTTTTGATTTTTGGAAAAACAGCTCAAGTAATTATAAAAATTTAGTGATAGGCCTACTGGGCTTCAGTTTAATAAATAGTTCCGATGTCTTTTTATTATTAAAAGCCAAAGAATTTGGGGTGAATGATAGTTATGTAATAGGGCTATTTATGTTTTATAATTTAATTTATGCTTTCTTTTCTTTCCCACTTGGTGTATTAGCCGATAAAATTGGATTGAAAATCATTTTTCTATTGGGCTTATTTATTTTTGCCCTAAGCTATTTTGGCATGGCATTTTTTAGTGGCAATAATTTACTTATTTTCTTATTTTTTATTTATGGAATATACGCCGCAGCTACCGAAGGTATTGGAAAAGCATGGATTAGTAATTTAACTACTCGCTCTCAAATGGCTACTGCATTAGGCACCTTTACCAGCTTGCAAAGTATCGCTACCTTAATTTCGAGTAGCGCTGCTGGGCTTATTTGGTATAGCTTTGGCGCAGACGCCCTGTTTATTTATACTGGCATTGGAACTTGTTTGGTCATCTGCTATTTTGCTTGGTGGGTACCTGCTGCCTAAGCATAAAAAAAAGCGAAGAGATCACTCTTCGCTTTTTTTTATAAGGGTTCAATAAATTACCTCACCCCATGCATTAGTTTTTTCAACTTAGGTGTTAAAGCGAATAAAATAATTGCCGCTAAACCTGTTAAAATAACAAACACCATAAAGAATTCAAATAAATTATGGATCTCAAATCCAGCAAAAACAGGGTTGTGATCTGAAATTTGATTCTGTGATAATAAGCTTAATTGTTCGGTAGTAGGTACCACTTTTTTATCTAAAACACCTTGTAAGTCGATGCCTAATTCCTGTGCTTTGATAAATTTATCGCCGGTTGCAGGCATAATAGATCCGAGTGTTCCAGCCAATGCATAACCAGATGCATTCGATAAAAAGAATACCCCATATAATAATGACGAAAATCTTTTAGGAGATAATTTACCTACTAAAGACAAACCGATTGGCGATAAACATAATTCGGCAGCTGTTTGAATTAAGTATAATAAAATTAACCATTTGATTGCCAATAAGCCCGAATTGCCTAAATCTTTTACATTGTACGCTATGATGAAATAACTCAATGCAATTAATGCTAAACCAAAAGATTGTTTCATTGGCGAAATTGGTTCTCTGTCTTTACTTCTTAAATAATCCCATAACATACTAAATGGAACCGCAAAGGCAACCACAAATAAACCATTAAAGATTTGCACCATAGAAGGTGGCATATTCCATCCAAAGAAATTACGATCGGTTTGGTTATCGGCAATAAAAGTTAAAGAAGAACCCGCTTGCTCAAAGGCAGCCCAAAAGAAGATCACAAAGAATGCAACTATATAAATCACAAAAATACGATCACGCTCTATTTTGGTTAAAGAAGTATCCGATATAATTAATCCAGCTAAGGTTAAACCACTCGAATAAATTAAAGAATAAATTAAATTTTGACCCAGTTGAAAATGAATGGTTGCACCTAATACAAAGAATGCAATTACCGCAGTGATTAAAGCTTTATTAGAAAATACAGCCTTTTGAGACTCCCCTTCTTCGAAATCTGAACTTTCATTTTTTGAAGGTAAGCCACCAAGAGGTTTGCCATCTGGCGTAACAACATATTTATTTTTTAAGAAATAAAATACAGCTGTTCCTATTAACATTGCAATAGACGCCGCTAGGAATCCAAATTTAAAAGCATGGATATCTCTAATGCCAGCTGCATCTTTCACATCACCAATTAATGGACAAATTAATTGACCTAAGAATGCCCCTAAGTTAATACCCATATAAAAGATAGTGAATGCCGTATCTAATTTATTTTTTTCTTGTTTAGGATATAAACTACCCACCATACTCGAAATATTTGGTTTGAAAAAACCATTTCCAAAAATGATGATTCCTAAAGCAGACCACATTAACGTATTGGCAAGTGGTAAATTAGTGCCAAAAACACTCGCACTTGCAAAAAGTAAAAACTGTCCAACAGCCATCATTAAACCGCCAAGTAATATGCAGTTTCTGTTTCCAAAAAAACGATCGGCGATAAAACCACCAAGCATTGGGGTTAAATAACATAATCCTAAA
>CANJWU010000191.1 GCA_947478655.1 Sphingobacteriales bacterium
AGCAAAGTTTTCTAAATCGCTTACCTTGCCTGCTTTTTTATAAATGTTCATCGAACCATTTAATAAAGTAATGCCGGCACTATCGTAACCCCTATATTCTAATCTTTTTAATCCTTTAATAATAACATCGTATGCATTACGATGTCCAATATATCCTACAATTCCACACATAATTTGAAATGTTATTTTTTTGCAAATTAATAATTAAAGTTTTGAATAACTAATAGCTAATCTGATTGGTCTGCTTGGATGCTTTGGACCATTTAAAATACTACGATTTGCCTTAATTTGTTTGCTCGCATCTTCTAGATAAAGTGCCTGAAAATCTAATCTATTTAATATAAACTGCTGAACAGTTTTAGTCATTTCGATGGTGTATTGCTTTTTACTAGCATCATAAACACCACTAGATATAAGATATTCTGCGCTACTTCCTTTTCTTCTAGCCTTTAACGAAAGCGTACTAATTGGAGCAAATTTGCTATCCGAACCAGTTTCAATTGGAATAATTAATTCTGCTTTGTTGATGGCAATTTTATTAGAATCTTTTCTTAATTCTAAATCGGGAAAACGAATGCGCACTCTGGTACCCGCTAGAGATTGTGCGTAGGCATTTTGTTGCCCTTGAACGGTATCGGTAAATTGATATTGTACTTTGGTATTCGAATAATCGTGTTCGTAACGGTTCACATTGGCTGCAACACTATTGATATTAAAAATAAAATTACTCGTATCTGTTGTATTTTTATAATATAAAATAATATAAGAACGATTGGCATTCGTTAAATCAAAAGACATTACACCACCATTGCCACTCAAATTTTTTGCTGTTAAATAAAATCCTTTATATGCATTTAAAAACGCGGTATTATCAGATAAATCAACTAGTCCAGACTTTGCTAATAATTCTTTACCAAAATCATCTCTTAATTTAATTCTGATTTGTGGATATACTTTCATGACAGTATCTTTTTTATTATCAATAATATTTTGAATAATAAGACTGTCTTTAGGATTTGGTCTATAACGAACAGATCCAATTTCGGTTGATTTTACTTTGTATTTTTTATTGGAATAATAGATACTATCATTACTGATGGTTTCGTCTAATTGTGATACAGAAATATTAAATATGGAATTTTTATCTCCATAAAATCTTTGGGAAGTATCTCCTATATAACCCATCACCATTACAATAGAGTCGAGTGTTGGCGTGGTACCAAAACTCACATTGTTTTTAGAAAGCGTAGCATGAAAAGCAATACTGGCTCTGGTCTCGCCAAATACTGGATCAATTAATTCTCCTAAAAGGTTTCTTGCATAATTGGAAGAAATTAAAGTATCGTCTTTAACCGTCCAAACAATTATACTAGATGTATCGTTTTTACCAACGCCTATGCCTGTTTCATTTAATTGATCTTCTAGTCCTATCGAACCTTCTTTTTTACAGGATTGTAAAATAAAAAGACTTATTAACATAATTAATAAGTCTTTTGCCGTCTTCCACTTCATTCTTAAAATTCTTTAAGTAGTTACTAAATCTACGCTTACCTCATCATAAAACTGAACAAAATTATCAAAATCAAACGTTTCGTGGTCTGTTTTCTCAATAATTAATTTGTCCGTTTGTTTGTTAAGAAACTTTAAAACGCTTGCTTCAATGTTTTCGTCTGCTTTAATGACAGCATCTGAATAATTAATTGCGCTTATATGTAGAGATGAACAGCTTGAATCCTTTAATAATGCTGCATCTGTAGCATTCATATCGGGAGTTAAAGCCTTAGTTTTTAAATTTTTATCGAGGTTTTCTGTAAAGCAATTTTCGTATACCGAATAAACAACCTTGGTGTTTTTAAACATTGGATCCTCGCGGTAAGCCGTTTTTAAGTACATCGGTACTAAACTACTCATCCAACCCATGCAATGAACCACATCTGGCATCCATCCTAATTTCTTTACTGTTTCAATAGCCCCTTTACAGAAGAAAATCATGCGCTCATCGTTATCGTCGAAGAACTTTTCTTTTGCATCCCTAAATACTTGTTTGCGTTGGAAATACTCCTCATTATCTAAGAAATAAACCTGCATTCTAGCAGTTGGAAGCGATGCTACCTTGATAATTAATGGATTATCATTGTCATTGATGACGATATTCATACCAGATAAACGAATTACTTCATGTAATCTGTTTCTTCTTTCGTTGATATTTCCAAAACGCGGCATTAAGATTCGAATTTCGAAACCTTTTTCTTGCATTGCCTGTGGTAATTGTCGTGTTATCTTCGCTATTTTGGTTAGCTCCAGAAATGGTGACATTTCGTGTGCGATAAAGAGAATCTTTGTTTTTGCCATATTGAACTAACTTCTAGTCAACAATTTATCGTGGAATAACGAGGTAAATTGGGATTGCAAATATACTAATAATATTGGATATTTTTTTGAAAAACAAACATGATGCTTGATATTATCAAAAAAATGACAATTTTGCCTAATCAAAGCGCGCTTAGGTGAAAATTTGTAAAACAAAAAAGGAATTAATAACCCTACTTGACTTGGCCAAGTCAAATCTGCAATCCATTGGCTTTGTGCCAACTATGGGTGCGATTCATATTGGCCATACCTCCTTAATAAGTAAAGCAAAAAGCGAAACCGATTTGGTTGTCTGTAGTATTTTTGTCAATCCTACTCAATTTAACGATCCTAGCGATTTACTCAAATACCCACGTCCAATTGAAAACGACATGCAAATGCTCGAATCGGTAAATTGTGACGTATTGTTTCTGCCAGAAATTAGCGAAATGTATAGCCCTGGCGAAATTTGGGATCATACTTTTGGCGAAATTGAATTATGTTGGGAGGGCGCCAGTAGACCCGGACATTTTAAAGGTGTGGGACAAATAGTATATAAGCTTTTATCGCTCATACAACCCCATAAAGCCTATTTTGGACAAAAAGACTTCCAACAAACCATTGTGGTAAAGCAATTGGTAAAAGACTTCGAGTTAAAAACCGAAATAGTGGTTTGCCCTATACTAAGAGCATCCGATGGTTTGGCATTGAGTTCTAGGAATATTCGCTTAAACGAGTTAGAAAGAGTGGCTGCAGCTAAAATATATGAAGTTTTAACTGCCTGCAAAACCCAATTTTTAGAGCAAAAAGCTATTTCAACTATTCAATTAGGCGCCGAGCAAGCCCTCCAATCAATTGACAATGTTAAGCTTGAATATTTTGCCATTGTTGCACAAGAAGACCTTAAAACATGGGATAGCAGCAAACATCTGGCGCCAGTTGCCATTGTTGCCCTTCGCTTTCCAAGTGTTCGATTAATA
>CANJWU010000192.1 GCA_947478655.1 Sphingobacteriales bacterium
CCAATAGAAGTCACCTTCTATACCACCACTAGCAAAACCGCCAATAGCAGTTCGATTTATGTATAATTTATTTAATTCATCTTTACTTGGTAAATACCAGTCTGTGTATCCTCCACCTGTATAAGCGCGCGCTAATCCTGCTGCATAGCTTGTAGGTGTTCCGCCTTGACTCGTAATAATGGTATTTGTATTGGATAAACCGGTTCCTATTGCGGTTCCTGTTGCTCCTGTCGTGGTATTAGTACCATTATACCACCTAATTCCAGTACTTTGATCTGAGGTTGCCGCAATTAAACCATGCTGTGTATTTGCGTCATACCCTGGATCGCCTGAAACTAAAAGATAAGCAACTTTACCACCTTGGTATGCATCACCAACAACAAGCAGTTGTAGCGATGCAGCTCCTCCAGTCATATTTGTCCATGCGGTACCATTAAACACTTGCATCTCTCCTGATGCACCGCAATTACTGCACCAAATTGTTAATCCTGCAACAGGTGATGCAATTTGTGTTCTTTGATAATAATTAAGCCTTGGTGGTAAAAACCCTTGTGTAGTACTTGATACTTCTAATTTTGCGGATGCATTTGGTGAATTTGTTCCAATGCCAACTTGAGATTTAGCAATAATGCTTATAATCATAAACACAGAAACAATAATCAACTTTTTTGTTTGACTTTTCATATCAGCTAGATTAATAAACTAAATTAAAAAAAAATTACAAAACGGTTTATGCTATTTGAATTTTCTCTAAAATAATAACGCCTAACTCCAAATAAACCCAAGTCATAGCCTTAACTGCAATTTACTGCAATGCCCACTGCAAACCTGAAGTAAAAAGTCCAAGAAAATAAAAGGTATTAATTGATTTTTAAAGATTGGCTCCGACCAGAATCAAAAGATATCAAAAGTTCAAGAGAATAAAAGGTATTAATTGATTTGAAGATTGGCCTTATATTAATATGTGCTTCAATGTGCTGTGGGATTTAATTAATAGCAGAAATGAAATAGCTATTGACATAGCTGAATAATTTTTTTGTCGTTTTCTCTTGAATAATTTAAATTGCTTATGATTTATTTAAAATTAAATATATGAATATTAGGAAATTCATATCCCTTCGCTTGTTTACTATGCTGCTAATGCTTTGCATTGCATCTTGTTCGCTAAATAAAGATTCTCTGTTAAACGACACTAAAGCTGATAACAACTACGCTAAGCATTTATCTCACAGCGGTAAATTTGGAAGGTGCTCTTTGTGTAATAATCTAGCACTGGCAAGCCAATCAACTGATTCAGCGGTAATGCCTTTAGCTGACCAGCCAGAAGAACAGGAGCAAATTTTTGCTTCCAATGCAACGCAAGATAAAATTATTTTAAAACCGTCTAAATATAATTTTGAGGAGTCTTTTGAAAATTTTGAAAATTCTTCTTCAATAGGAGAAAAAGAAATTTTTTCAACTAAAAAAACAAGTAGTTATAAATTTCAACAACAATCAAAACCGGAAAGTAAAAAAAGCAATTTTATACCATTGCTAATTTTAATTTCAACCGTTTCCATTATTCTATCTATAGTTGGTTTAGGTGGGGTAGCTGTTTCTCTATTTTGGGGATTTTTTCCAATTTATGGTATTGGCAGCCTCTTAAAATTATTATCTTTTTCTTTTAAAGAAACGCCCACAAAGAAAAAAAAGAACTGGTATCTGATTCCATTATTGATTTTGGCTAGTATAATGGTTTTGGCTATTACCGACTCCATATTTTTCTTAGTGCCACTTTTTGCGCTTATAGCTCCTATTACATTAATTTATGTGATTGCTAAAGCGATAAAATCAAGAAAGGTGAAAAAAAGTGCTAAACAAAAAGCAGGAATATTTGCTGTTTTGGGTTTAATATTGGCAATAATGACATTAGTTTTCTTCATGGGAGGTGGCGCAAATAGTTTTTAAAAAAATAGACCAATTTTTGAATTCCTTAATTGTAAAAATGAGAAAATTACACAACATACATTTTATACTCCTATTTCTGATACTTGCTATCACATCATGTAGTATTAATAAAGACTCCATTAGCAATAATAAAATTGCAGATGCGAAAACTAATAAGCATTTATCACACAGCGGTAAATTTGGAAGATGCTCTTTGTGTGCAAGCCAATTACAAGCAAGCCAATCAACTGATTCGGCTGTAAGTCCATTAGCTGATCAGCCAGAAGAACAGGAACAAATTTTTGCTTCCAATGCAGCACAAGAAAATATTATTTTAAAACCTCGCAAGTTTATACTGAATACAATTGCAAATGAAAATAAGATTGTTGTATATTCTTCAAGTAAAAAATTAAATAAATATAATATTAAAAACTAACAGAGACGAAAGATAAAAAAATCGAAATTAAAAGTTTACTGATACAATTATTGATTATTATACTAGCTATTCTGCTCTATTCTCAAAGCTTTTTTAGTGAGGGGGCTGTGGAATTACTATCGCAAGTTTTAAGCTTAGCGGTTATTTATGGTATAGTTAAATTATTAAAACTAACATTTCAAGCTATTAAAGAAACACCAAAAGGAAAAAAAATATACTGGTTCCTAGTTCCAATATTAATTATACCTGCACTATTTATCCTACTTCTCATTTCGCCATTTTTATCCGCATTAGCCCCTTTTGCTTTTATTTATGGAAAATGG
Source organism: Sphingobacteriales bacterium (assembly GCA_947478655.1). The sequence continues at coordinate 2,686 of CANJWU010000192.1, forward strand.
AAACTTTTTAAATCAGGAAGTAAGAAAAAAAGTGCTATGCAGAAGCTAGGAATATATTTGTTTTTTTCTTTAACCTTATTATTAACGGCTTTAATTCCGATTTTTATTTATATATTTTTTAAATGAATCTCCTAAATGCTGAAGTAAATATCTGTTTGTCAGAAGCAAAAATTCAGCATAAAAAGCTCAAGCCGATAAGAATTAATAATCTTATCATTATTGCTTAATTATTTTTTGTGTATACGTTTTTTGGCCATGTTTTACTGAAATAAAGTATAATCCATTTTTCAAGTTTGAAATGTCAATTTTATTTTTGTTCTGGTCTTTAATAATTAATTGACCCATAGCATTCGTAATTTCAATTTGTGTATTGTCGTTTGAAGGTAAGACAATATTTATTTCGGAATTTGCTGGATTTGGAAAAATGGAAACTGTTGTTGTATTCGGTAAAGTTTCATTAATTGATGTTAAGTTGCACATTACGGAATTAAGTTTTTCCCAAATAGTATTACATAATTGTGTTGGAACTTCGCCACTTGTTGCCTGATTACCCATTCTAACTACGACTAATCCTAATCTTTTTGAAACACTTACAATCTGTCCGTTTTTTCCAAGACCCGC
>CANJWU010000193.1 GCA_947478655.1 Sphingobacteriales bacterium
GCATACAAGGACCACAATCAAAAGCAGAAACACAACGCTTCGAATTTAAATTAGCAGAAGCAGACGGAAAGTGGCTAGGCTCGGGGCTTGGAGACATTTATAGCAATCAAATGAAAATGATGCAATCCTTAAAGTTTCCTCGAAAAGGTGTTTATTCTTTTACCATTGAACAGAACATGCGCGATAATCCTTTAATAGGAATTGAAGATGTTGGGGTAAAAATTGTTCGAAATTAAATTGCAAAACCAAACATACTTTTTTGAAAATATTTTTAAAGAACACCATCAAAAAGTGTATCAGATTGCTATTTCTATGCTTAAAAATATAGAGGATGCAGAAGATATTACACAAGAAGTTTTCATTAATATTTATCATGCCATTGATCAATTTAAAGAAGATGCGCTCATTAGCACTTGGATTTATAGAATTACGGTTAACAAATGTTTAGACCATATTAAATCTAAAAAAAGAAAAAAGCGATTGGCATTTATTACCTCGCTTTTTGATCCCAGCACAGGCAAGCAAATACATGATACCCCGCATTTACAGCACCCCGGTGCAATACTAGAACAAAAAGAATCGCAAGAAATTTTAATGGAGGCAATGGCGCAACTAAAATTAAGGCAGCAAACTGCATTTGTTTTAAGTCAGATAGAAAAAATGAGTCAAAAAGAAATAGCGGCAATTATGGATATTTCAGAAAAAGCGGTAGAATCATTGATTCAAAGGGCTAAAGAAAAGCTGCGCATTATTTTAGGTAATTATTATCAAAATCGAAGGTTATAAAAAAAAGTATCGTCCAAGTATATATGAAAAACAAAGAACAATGGATAGCAAATGTGCTTGAATCGGCTAATCAAATAGCCGAAAGCAAGCCTAGTCCGTTTTTATTTCAAAAAATTAAAAATAAAATTGAGTTGCAAGCACAATTGCCTAGGCCTGCGACAAATCAATTCAACTACAAATGGGCTTTTGCATTTGTTGCCATTATTGCCTTAAACACATTCGCGCTTTATGTAAATAGTAATAAGTCTCATCGTCAAGAAACAATAAATGCGATTGAATTAAACAATCAAACCGTTTATAACTATTAAAATGGAAACACCTAAACTATCTTTTTGGAAAATTTTTGCCATTGTTTTGCTGCTCAGCAATACGATATTTATTGCACTTATCTTTTTTGAAAAACCGACAAGGGCTGAGCATAAAGGCCCTACAAATTTTATCATTAAAGAATTAAATTTTAATGAAACACAAATTGAAAGTTTTAATCAATTAAAATTTGCACATCAAGATAGCGTACAAGCACTCCAGAGAGCTGGCCGCGAATTAAGAGAAAATTATTTTAAACTATTGCGCAACGACAGCACCGATCAAGTGTTAGCCAATCAAATTTTAATACAAATTGCAAATAATCAAAAGGCCATTGAGCAAATTACCTTTTCGCATTTTAAAAGTGTAAAAAGCATTTGCGATAGTGTACAAAAAGAAAAATTTGATAGCATTATTTTAGAGGTTATCCATCGGATGAAAGACAATAGGCCTAAACCAAACAGGCCTGAGCCAACACGCTAATTACAATAATGGCAAAAGGCTTTCTAGTTTCATTCCCCTAGAACCCTTTATTAATACCGTATGCGCCCGAATACTATTTTCTGATAGGTATGCATAAGCACTATCCGTGCTTTCAAAAAAGTGAAAATTTGCTATTTTATTTTTGGTGGCGGCTTGATAAAAATCCTTGCCAATAAAAATGACTTTTTCGAATTTTAATTCCGCTACTAGCGATACAATGGCTTGGTGTTCTGCTATACTTTCTTCGCCTAGTTCAAACATATCGCCCAATATTAAATATTTATTGGGCGCTGCTAACTGCTCAAAATTATTTACTGCTGCAAACATACTGCTAGGGTTAGCATTGTACGCATCCATAATTAATTGATTATGGTCTGTCTGCATGATTTGTGAGCGATTATTAGTTGGCGTATAGCCTGCAATAGCCGCAACAATATCATGTTCGGGTACCATAAAATATTCGCCGATACATGCTGCGGCTAAAATATTGGCTAAATTATAATCGCCCACTAATTGCGTTTGTACCCTGTGTGTTTGTGCCGACTTTTTAAAAGTGATGTTTACACTTAACATAGGCGCAAGTGATTCGATGCGGCCACTTAATAGGCTTTCTGCATTGCTTCCAAAATAAATTTTATTTTTTAAAGCGGCCGAAAGTTCCATGGTAATGGCATCGTCGGCGTTTACAAATACGGTTCCATTAGTCGATTCAATATAATCGTATAATTCTTTTTTGGTTTTTTTAACGCCTTCGAAACCGCCCATACCTTCGAGATGCGCTTTCCCTATATTACAAATTAAACCATAGGTAGGTGCTGCAATTTCAGATAATTCGGTGATTTCTTTTTGGTGATTTGCACCCATCTCAATAATGGCAAATTGATGTGCTGCATGGATACCAAGTAAAGTTAAAGGAACTCCAATATGATTATTTAAATTTCCAAATGTTGCCAGCGTTTGGAATTTTTTAGAAAGCACTGCATTGATTAATTCTTTTGATGTTGTTTTGCCATTGCTCCCGGTAATTCCTAAAATTGGAATGCTCAATTGTTTGCGATGATGATTGGCTAAGGCTTGTAATGTTTTTAAAACATCATCGACTAATAAATATTGTTCGTTAACAGCAAATTCAATTTCATCAACTACTGCATAGACAGCACCCGATGCTAAAGCTTGTGCGGCAAACTCATTGCCATTAAAGTTGGCTCCTTTTAAAGCAAAAAATATTGCATTTGGTTTTACCGCTCTGGTGTCTGTGACTACAGTGGGGCAGGCCAAATACTTTTCGTAAATTAATTCAATGGTTGCTTTCATTTTACAATTTTGCGCAAGCCTCCGCGGGCAAAGGAATGCGACTGCAAATCAAACTTAATAAAAAAAGCGATACAGCCATAGCCGTATCGCTTAAAATTTATATTCGGAATTAATTAATTTCCGCTTTTCTTTTTAGCGTTGGTACGCTCTTGTTCTGTTAAATATATTTTACGCAATCGCATAGAAATTGGCGTAATCTCTACATATTCGTCCCATTGAATATATTCCATTGCTTCCTCTAAAGAAAACTTGGTTGCTGGGGCAATGCGAGTTGCATCATCTTTACTGGTAGTACGGAAGTTTGTTAATTGCTTTCCTTCGGTAATATTTACCGTCATGTCAGAATCACGGCTATTTTCTCCGATAATCATTCCTTGGTAAACTTCTTCTCCAGAATTTACGAAAAATCTTCCGCGA
>CANJWU010000194.1 GCA_947478655.1 Sphingobacteriales bacterium
AAAAAAGTGCTTCCTAATTTATCAGAAACACAGCCTACCTTCTTTATTTTAATTGATAATTTAAGATATGATCAATGGAAAATAATTGCGCCATTAGTAAACGAATATTTTAGATTAGAAGAAGAAGAACTATATGTAAGCATATTACCCACTGCAACGCAATACGCACGAAACGCAATATTTTCGGGCATGTTACCTAGCGAAATGGAAAAACGTTTTCCTAAATTATGGAAAAATGACGAAGATGAAGGAGGAAAAAACTTACACGAAGAGGAATTTTTAATTGATCATTTGCAAAGAGCCAGAAAAGATGTTAAAAGTAGTTATCATAAAATAACTACAAACGAACAAGGAAAAGATTTAGCCGAAAATGTACATCATCTATTTAAAAATAATTTAAATGTAATTGTATACAATTTTGTAGATATGTTATCGCATGCAAGAACAGAGATGGACATGATCAAAGAATTAGCCCCCGACGAATCTGCCTATAGATCACTTACCTATTCTTGGTTTGAGCATTCTCCATTACTAGAAATTATCAAAAAAATTGCACAAAAAAATGCAAGACTAGTGATTACAACCGACCATGGTACGATTAGGGTTAAAACACCAAGTAAAGTAATAGGTGACCGTTCGGTGAATAGTAATCTGAGATATAAACAAGGTAAAAACTTGAACTATGTGGCTAAAGATGTTTTTGAAATTAAAAATCCAGCAGAGGCCTTTTTACCTAAAGTCAATATGAGTCAAGCCTATATTTTTGCAAAAAATGACACTTATTTTGTTTATCAAAACAACTATAATCATTTTGCAAACTTCTTTGCTAATACCTTTCAACATGGAGGAATTTCTTTAGAAGAAATGCTCATTCCTTATGCTAGTTTTACTTCTAAAGTATAGTATTTTTTTTAATCTATGCTTTAGAATTTTAAACTCAAGCCCAATAATATAGCTCTTGTAGCTTGTGGGTAATAATATACCGCAGTTGTTTTTTCGCCTCCAACTAGATAAGAATAGGTATAACCATTGGCTACATATTTGCGATTTAATAGATTAGCTATTTTTATATCTATGTTCAATGCAGTTTTGTTTTTTAATGGCTTAATATAATTTATGATTAAATCGTTTACCATAAACGCCTTGATCATTTTTTCATTAGCACTTGTATTATCTAAATATTGTTTTCCAACATATTTATTTTGAAAACTAAAACCTATACTTTTTGAAAATTGATAATTAATAACAGCGCCTACAATAACTGCAGGTGAATAAGCAAGGTTTGTTTTTTGATACGCTTGTGTTATTGTATCGATAATGGCATAATTAATTGGATCATAATTATACAGCACATCGGTATAGTTCAGTATTTTATTTGCACTGATGGCTGCGTTTGCGCCAATGCTTAGCTTAGCGCTAATCGCTAACATGCCATTCCACTCTATTCCTAAGCGATAACTTTGCGCACAATTTTCTCGAATAGATTCTCCAACATCGTTGAGTTTTCCAGTAGGAATGAGTTGGTTTTTATAATCCATATAATATACATTCAAAGCAGAACGTATATTGCTATTTTGGTATTTCCAACCAAGTTCTATATCTGCTAACTGCTCTGCTAATGCTTTTTTCGTTCGACTTAAATTACCTATCAAATCATCTCTGTTAGGTTCTTTATTTGCTATGCTATAAGAAATATAAAATACTTCTTGCGCGTTTGGCGTATAAGCTAATCCAAGCTTTGGATTAAAAAATAAAAAATTAGCGCTTTGTGAAATATTCATTAAATAAATATTTTCACCACCTAATCGGTATCGAATAAGTCGTGTTTGTAAATCTAAGTATGCATTCCATTTTGGTTTCAATTGGTAATCCATTTTAAAATAGAAGTTGGCTTCTTTTTTTAAACCCGTACCATCAAAAATATGTTGTTGAGGAAGACTTTGAGAAGCATACTGTGCCCAAACTACTTCTGCAAAATGTTGCCCATCATACACATTAGCTGCTGCACCTACTTGTAAATGCAGTCGGCTGTTTATCGTATTTTGATAAGAAAATACAATGCCTTTAAATTGGTTAGCTAACCACCTTCTTCTTAATAAATTAGTGCTATTGATGGTGTCCGCTCCAACAAACAAAGTATCAAAACCAATATTTGCAAAGGCTTGGTCATATTTAAATTCCTGAAAAAAACCTTTCCCATTAGTAAGGTGCAATCCAATTGTAAAACTGGCATCTGCATTCAGTAGTTTAGTATAAAAAGATTGATAATGTGTTTGGGTGTATTGATCGTATTGGTCTTTATAATTTGCGGCTATTGGGTTATAGGTTCTGTTCGTTTGCATTGAATCGATAGGCACTCCTTCCCATGCAAGAAATGTTTTTTCTGAACCAGCAAACACATTAAATTTCCATATGGCATCTTTCGTAGTATAATTTGCATTGATGAAATAAGAATTTAAATTGGCTGCACTATTTTTGATATAGCCATCGGATTGAATATGAGATGCTCGACCTGCAAAACTCCAATTGTTTTTTAATTGCCCGGTTGAAAATTTTCCCATCCATTTTTTGGTTCCAAAACTACCGATGCCACTGGCTAATTCAAATCCTGCCGAATCTATTTTATGCTCCGTTTGTATATTAATACTCGCGCCAAAAGCACCGGCACCATTAATAGAACTACCCACCCCTCTTTGAACCTGTATATTATCTATTGAAGAAGCCAAATCTGGTAAATTCACCAAAAAAGTGCCTTGCGATTCTGCATCATTTAAAGGAATACCATTAATGGTTACATTGGTTCGGCTTGCATCTGTTCCCCTAATTCTAATGCCCGTATATCCAATGCCAGTGCCTGCATCAGAAGTTATAACGGTAGCGGGTAATTGATTTAATAAATAAGGTAAGTCTTGCCCTAGGTTGTTTTTAGCGATGTCTTGCTTTTGAATTAAATCATAGCTTGCCGCGGCATTCGCCTTTAATTTTTGCGCAGTAACAATTGCATCATCTAGTATTTTTATAGGTTGTTGAAGCTCATCATAAATAACACCTTTAATATTTTGTGCAAAAGAAAATCCAGCACTGCATACTACTAATAGTATTGTAATAAATAATTTTTGAAATTTCATTTTTATTTTTTTATAAAACCCTAAATAGCCGGGGTGCTAATTAGTAAATAGTTTTATGCCTCTTCCCTTCGCTGGCATTATCCAGATCAGGTTCAATGGGTATAATCTCAGACATTTTCATGCCACCCCCGTGAGAAATATAAAGGTAA
>CANJWU010000195.1 GCA_947478655.1 Sphingobacteriales bacterium
AGGCTAATCAATTCTGCATGTTTTCCTTGTTCAATAATCTTACCATCTTGCATGACTACAATTGTATCTGCATGTTGAATAGTAGATAATCGATGAGCAATTACAATAGAAGTTCTGTTTTGCATTAATTTATGAATGGCATCTTGAACTAATTTTTCGGATTCGGTATCTAATGCAGAAGTGGCTTCGTCTAAAATTAATATAGGTGGGTTTTTTAATACTGCCCTAGCAATAGATAAGCGCTGACGCTGTCCACCAGAGAGTTTGTCGCCTCTGTCGCCAATATTCGTATCATAACCATCCGCTAATTTTACAATAAATTCATCTGCATTAGCAATTTTAGCTGCAGCTATCACTTCTTCTCTACTAGCAGTTTTATTTCCAAATGCAATATTATTGAAAATGGTATCATTAAATAAAATAGACTCTTGTGTTACAATGCCCATTAATTGGTTTAAATCGTGTAATTTTATTTTTCTAATGTCGATGCCATCAATTAAAATCTGACCATCTGTTACATCATAAAACCTCGGTAATAAATCGGCCATGGTAGATTTTCCTGCGCCCGATTGACCCACTAATGCAATCATCTTTCCAGCCTCCACTGTCAAATTGATTTGTTCTAAAACTTTGGAATCGGCATATTGAAAACTCACATCTTTGAAAACAATTTGATCTTTTAAATCCGTTTTAGCAATAGCATCTTTGTCTTCTACAATATTTACATCTGTTTCTAATACACTAAAAATGCGGGCTCCGGAGGCAATGCCTCTTTGAATATTCGTGATCGCAGTCGAAATATTTTTAGCAGGAATTAATATCTGAGAATATAAAATAATATAAGTGATGAATTCGCTCGCATTTAATTCTGATTGGTTTTCTAATACCAAACGACCACCATATAGAATAACCAATACAACAATACTGATGCCTAAAAATTCAGAAATTGGAGAGGCTAATTCTCTCTTATTCCACATTGATTTTAAAACACTACGGTATTTATTATTTTGTTGATCAAATTTTTCTCTTACATATTGTTGCGCATTAAATGCTTTGATAATTCTAATGCCAGAAATTGTTTCTTCAATAATGCTTAACATCTCGCCTAATAATCCTTGCCCAACTTCAGCTTCTTTTCTTAATTTTCTAGAAATCCAAGCAATTACACCTCCAGATATAGGCAAAACTAATAGCGTAAAAAAGGTAAGTTTAACAGACATACTAAAAAGCAGCACCACGTAGCCAATGATCATGAGCGGTTCTCTAAAGATCACCTGCACCGAACTGACTACAGAATTTTCTACCTCGTTGACATCATTCGATAAGCTCGACATTAAATCGCCTTTTCGCTGACTATGAAAATAACCAACCTGTAAAGAAGTAATTTTTAAAAATAAAGCAGCTCTAATATTTTGAACAACATAAGTGCGCATAGAAGTCAGCACCCTTTGCGACCAGTATTTAAATAGATTGGCTAAGAAAACCGAAACAACTATAACAACACAAACAAACTGCAAAGCACCTACTTGACCATAAGTCTTAAAAATACTTGCAAAGTAAAAATTAAATATGCCTTTAAAATACTCCAGATTTAAAGCAAATTGGGGTTTGGCAACAATGGTAACAACCTCTACTTTTTCAAAAATCACATTTAATAAAGGGATCATGAGCGTAAAATTTGCCAAACCAAAAATCACGGCCAATACCGCAAGTATAAAATACTTTGGTACAAATCGATTAAATGGCTTTGCAAAAGAAAGTAGCTTGAAATAAATCTTCATTTAAAAAAGTTTAGGTTAATGGAGACCTTACAAGCCTTCCAAAAAACAATGCAATTTAGTATAAATCCACTAATCAGAATAATACTATCTTTGTATATTATAAAAATTTATGATTAGCATCATTACTGCCATACATAATCAATTGGAGATGAATGAAATTTTTTGGGAAAACCTTAAAAAGTACACGCATTACCCATTTGAATTAATAATTATTGACAATCACTCCAGCGATGGTAGCAAAGAATTTTTCATCGAAAAAGGGGCTACCGTAATTGCAAACCAGGCTAATTATTCTTATCCATATACCCAAAATCAAGGAATTAAAATTGCCTCAAACGATATTTTCGCATTTTTAAATAATGACATCATTGTTTCACCAAACTGGGATCAAAAGATTTTAGACAGCATGGAAAAAAATCAATTAGATGTTATTACTGTTTGTGGCATTGAAAGAGTAGAAAGCTTAGGCAAAACCTTAAGCTTAGGTAGGCGATGGAAATTAATAAAAAACTTAACCGGCTTTATTCCAAAAACAAAAAAACTCTTAACTGCTATGCATTATTTAATGTATGGTAATTGGGAATCTTTTTCTGCAAAAAGATATAAGCAATTCAAAAATAAAGTCGTAGAAGGTTTTGTAGGAAATAGCGTAATATTTAATAGAAAAGCATTAGATTTATTGGGCTTATGGGACGAGAGAATACAAGGTGCTGATTGGGATTTATATATTAGAAGCAAAAAGAGAGCGCTCGAATTTGCAGATATTAAACCTTGTCATATTGCATTAGATGTATTCAATCATCATTATATAAGATTAACGCAAAAAGCTAAACCACCTGTATTTGCTGATGCAGCAAGCATCATCAAATTAGAAGAAAAATGGACCAAAGAAGAACTTGCACTTTATTTAAAAGATAATTTGAGCACTTAATAAATTAAAAATGGAAACAAAACGTCAGCAAAAATTTGCAAGAGTTATACAAAAAGAATTAAGTGAAATCTTACAAAAAGAAGGTTGGTCTTTTCATGGCAGTAGTATCGTAACGATTACCATGGTAAGAATGAGTCCCGATCTTTCTATTGCTAAAGTTTACCTCAGTATTTTTAATGCCGAAAACAACGAACTATTATTAAATGAATTACGCGCTAAAGCCCGTGAGATTCGATATAAATTAGGAGAAAAAATTCGCAATCAAGTTCGCGTCATTCCAAACATCGATTTTTTTATCGACGATTCTATGGAATATGTTTCAAAAATGGAGAAAATATTTGACGCCATTAATAAACCCAAAGAAGGGGAAAACCCCGCTGAAAGCTAGTCTGGAAGCCCCGAAAAAGGTAATTAAACTAAGCTAGTGCCTATTAAGCGAATAAATTCTGCACGGGTTATATCGTTTTCGAAAGCACCTGTAAATGCAGATGTAGTGGTTACCGAATTTTGTTTTTGTATACCACGCATACTCATGCATAAGTGTTTACATTCTAT
>CANJWU010000196.1 GCA_947478655.1 Sphingobacteriales bacterium
CGTTAGGCACAATTATATCTAGTTTTATTAATAATAAATCAGTAGGTTTTTATTTTGATATTTGCCCCGTTTCATTTTCCAAAAGATCAGATACTATTGGGTTTATAAATGATGTTATTAATCGTATGGGTGAAACAGAGAGTAAAATTAAAAAAAACTTACTATTAGTTGATTTATTAATCGAAGAAAGTAAGGATTATAGTTTGATTAATAGTCATCATTTTATTCCAGATTCAGATCAGTTTTTTAATTATGAATCTTCAAGTAACAAAAGATATTTATTTCAAGGAGATCATTTCGAAATTACTAATGCAGTTAGTAAGATTACCAACTTACTAGAATAAATATTATTTATAAATATTATTTAAATGAATTTAACAAAAATCTGGCTCTCATCACCCCATATGGGTGGAACAGAAGAGCAATATGTAAAAGAAGCCTTTGCAACTAATTGGGTAGCTCCATTGGGTCCTAATGTTAATGGTTTTGAAACGGACATTTCAAATTATCTAGGCAAACAAGATGAAATTCAAACTGCAGTGTTAACATCTGGTACGGCGGCCTTGCATTTGGCATTGGATATGCTGAATGTTGGTGTTGGAGATGTAGTAATGGTGCAAAGTTTTACATTTTGTGGAACCACTAATCCTGTAAGTTACCTAGGTGCTGAAATTGTATTTATAGATTCTGAATTGGATACTTGGAATATGTGTCCAGAAGCATTGAAAAATGCTTTGTTAGAATATAAAGACAAATCTGTAAAAGCAATTATGCCCGTTCATTTATATGGGATGCCAGCAAAAATAAATGAGATTCAAGTAATTGCGGATGAATATGGTATTCCAGTCATTGAAGATGCTGCAGAAGCATTAGGCTCTCATTATAAGTCTCAAAAATGTGGAACTTTTGGTTTAATGGCAGCACTAAGTTTTAATGGTAATAAAATTATTACTACAAGTGGTGGAGGGGCATTAGTATCCAAACACAAAAACTATATCGATCAATCAAGATTTTTAGCTACACAAGCAAGAGATAATGCACCACATTATCAACATTCCCAAATTGGATATAATTATCGCATGAGTAATATTGTAGCAGGCATTGGTCGTGGACAAATGAAAGTGCTTGACGAGCGTGTAGCACAACGTCGTGCAAATAACCAACGTTATCGAGAGTTTTTTAAAGGAATTAAAGGTGTAACTTTTCAAACAGAACCAAATTCTAAATATTTCAGTAATTATTGGTTGACAGCGATATTAATAAATCCAGAATTAACAGGTGGTATCAGTAGAGAAGATGTTCGACTTGCATTAGATGCTGAGAACATAGAATCTCGCCCTTTATGGAAGCCAATGCATATGCAACCCGTATATGAGGGAACTAAATTCTTTGGAACAGGAAATTGTGAGCAATTATTTGAACAAGGCTTATGCCTGCCAAGTGGTTCTAATCTTACTGATGAAGAATTTGATAGAATTTTTATATCACTAACGAAGATATTTAAAAGATAAAAACATTTTGTACAAGAATATTTTTAAACCCATTGCAGATTTTATAGTTGCCCTACTTTTGTTAGTTATTTTGTCACCTCTAATTTTAGTGACAATGACTTTATTATCAATTGCAAATAAGGGCAATATTTTCTTTTTGCAATTACGACCTGGTTTGCATAGTAAACCATTTCAAATCATCAAATTCAAAACCATGCGAGATGCATATTATGCAAATGGTAATCCACTACCTGATGAAGAAAGATTAACTAAAATTGGACAATTTGTAAGGTCAGCTTCTTTAGATGAATTATTACAATTAATTAATGTAGTTAAAGGGGATATGAGTTTAGTTGGACCGAGGCCTTTATTAATGCAATATTTATCACGTTATTCTGCAGAGCAAAGCCGACGTCATGATGTAAAACCAGGTATTTCTGGTTGGGCACAGGTTAACGGTCGAAATGCAATTAGTTGGGAAAAGAAATTTCGCTTGGATGTTGAGTACGTTGAAAAACAAAGTCTTTTCATGGATATAAAAATTTTATGGATGACTTTTTTAAATGTAATTCAACGAAAAGGAATTAGTGCGGATGGCCAGGTGACCATGGGTGAATTTAAGGGATTGCAGTAAAATTATATCTAGTTACTAACGTTAAGCCACACCCCTCCGCGGCTTTTTTTATGCCCCAAAATGTCTTAATAACACGAATGCTCCTCCCCATATCCCATATCAGCTATATCAAAATGTCATTTAAATGCTTATTTTTGTATTTACACCTACATGTATATGTGGGTATATTTTGTTACCAAATAAAATAGAATGATTAGAGCTTGGTTAAGAAAGATTTTGTCGAGGTATACCGGAATTTATGCCTCACGCTATTTAGTATTGCTCATAGACTTTTTACTGATGTCTGTGGCTTTTTTTATTACCTGGTTTATTCGCTTTAATTTTCAACCTATTGAATTTGCCAATTTTCCAATTCTGAATAGCTATTTTTTGGTGGCCTTTTTGTACTTGGTTTATTTTTTGGTATTCCAAACCTATGTGGGCATTATTCGCTATACCGGTTATGTCGATACCATTAAAATCTTTCAGGCAACAATTGCGGCATCAGCTACCATTTTTTTAGCGGCTTATTTTTATAAAATTTCTTTTCATCACGAAAGCTATTATATGCCAATAGGCATTATTGTAATTCATGCTTTATTTACTCTTTTCAATTTAATTTCTACCAGGGTATTATTTAAAGTAATTTATATTTCTTTGATAGGCGAAACACGCAAAGGCAAAAAAAATATTTTAATATATGGTGCGGGTCAATCGGGTGTGTTAACCTTTAACACCCTTAAAAGCGATCCTAAATCGGGTGTAATGGTAGGGGGCTTTATAGACGACAACCTATCTAAAGCGGGCAAGAGTTTAATGGGTATAAAAATTTATTCGCCCGAACAAGTCTTAGATAGTATTATTGAAAAGCAACAGGTCGAAGAAATTATTATTGCCATTCAAAATATTTCAGCCAATAAAAAATCGAATTTATTAACGCAATTTATAGAGCGCAACATACAAGTAAAAAATGTACCGCCCATTGAGCAATGGATTAATGGGGAATTAAGTATTAAACAAATTAAATCGGTACGCATCGAAGATTTACTTAATCGTGCACCCATTAATTTAAATGCAGAAAATATTTTTCAAAACATTTCTAATAAAACCATTTTAATTACGGGTGCGGCAGGAAGTATTGGTTCTGAAA
>CANJWU010000197.1 GCA_947478655.1 Sphingobacteriales bacterium
AGATAAGGCTATTGAATCTTCGCCTACGGCTGTTGGCCTGGTATGAATTGCTAAACGATCTGCATTTTTAAAACTTGCTAAACCATTGGCATCGCCGCCCATGCTGATAGCATCAAATCTTGGATCGAAGCTTGCTTGCGCATCATCATTGTATCGTATCACGATATCATCTAAATGCTCGTTGTTTTGCATATAAGTTACGCGCATCATTTCTGGCGTAGCCGATCTAAAAAATCCGCCGGTAACTTCTGTGCTTTTATACGTTTCTAAAAATTTGATTGAAGCACCAGCTGCTGCTTCTACAAAAAAAGCTTGTCCCGAACGAATAATATTGCTACCACCGTTGGTGCTTACACCATTTAAATAAACAGGATAAGTCATGCTTGAAGTAGATGCTACGACTGCTGGATCGTAAATATAAATTGCATCGTAAACATTGGTTGCATTTCTTGCGGTCCCCCATCCTGTTGTGTTCCAATCAATCGAACTTGGATAAGGATTACCTAATAAATTAAATCCAGCAACTGCGTTTATAGTAATCTCGCCTTGTCCAACTACGCCAGTTGCTTTAATGGTTGTTGCCGTTGCAGCAGGCGTACTGCTTGCGTATAAATCGGTTGTTCTATCGCCTCTTACTAATACGCGGAAACCTGCGCCTGGTGTAAGTTGTGTAGTTTTGGTATTAGTAACCGCTGCCCAAGCAGAACCGCTATAAGTAAACATAGAACTGTTACCTGTGAGTGTTTTATCTAAACCTGTATTATCATCTACGCCACCTGGTGCTGCACCTGCAATACCAGAAACTTGTATGCCCAATCCTGAGGCGTTAGTACCTGACTCCTGCCAATGAGCATAAATTCCACCTGTAGTAGTTACGGGCGCTGCTAAAAAGCGGTAAGCTCTTCGTGTAGCAGGTAAATATCTTTCTACCACTACATCTCCAGAAATTGTTCCTGAAGAAGTACCGATGCGGGCTGTGCCCGTAGCGTTAGACTTAATAATTAAGTTACCGCCAGTAGTTAGGGTGGTACCCGAACCAACAATGACTGTTCCTGCAGTAGCACCTGCCGTAATGTTTAAAGTATTACCAAGCGTTGCAGTAGTGCTGCCGTTTAAGGTTAAATCCTTTAATACATTGGTAGCACCTGGAGTTGATTGATCAAAATTATAAGTACCTAAAGTGCTGGTTCCACCAATCACTAAATTGGAAGTAGTCGAGCCTTTAATAAACCCCGAGCCAGTTGCTCCACCGTTAAGCGTTGCTGTTGCTCCTGCTGCAATGGTTAAAGTACCCGAGTTTTGAACCTGCTCTACAGAAATAAACTGCTCCGAAGGGGCAATGTAGAATTCTGTACCAGATGAAATGTACAATTGTGCCGAAGCAGAAATTGATCCAATCATCAGGAAATTGAAGATAAGGAATTTGATTTTTTTCATGTTTATATTTTAAAACCGCAATAATAGGTTTGTATTTGCCTTTTTTCTACTTATTTAGGTTTGAAATGTGTTAGTAAATTTATTTACCTAGTGTTCTTAAATCTTTACCACTTTATTTTTTTACATAACATTATTATGTTATTTAATTTTATTTACATAACATTGTCATGTTACGTAAATTTTACATTATGGAAAAGTTTTTATTAGCCAATTTATCTTTCTTGCTGCTTGTCATGTCTGTGGTAATATTCATAGAATTACTGCTAAATTTTAAAAAACCATTACAACTCAAACTGATTTTATTGTCAATAGCTTTTGCATGCCTATGGAAAGGCTTTGGAATAATGTATGCCTTCAATTATGGTTATAATAGATGGCTCATGGAGCTACCCAACGCAATATTAGCAGGTAGTTTTATCTTGCTCATTACACATTTAATAGATGCGCGTTTGTCCTTGTTTTATCGAGCATACGCCTTTATTATTTTCATTACATTACTTAGTTTATCTATATACTATGGTTTTGTCTTGAAAGTGCCACTTGATGTACCAATTACTCATATTTCACATTACATTCAATTTATTTGGTGTTTTTTCTCTGTGGTAACGATCTTACTATGCCTGTTTTTAATATTCAGGTTAAAGTCTTCCGAACAAAAAACAAACCAGTATATGAGCCAATTAAACAATTGGGCTATTTATATTACGTCTGTCTTTTTGACTTCTTGTATGGCATTTCTTTGCATTGAACTATTTCCAAGTAGTGCATTGCTCAAAATCATCAATATTATAATGGATAACTTGCTTGTATTTATGATTTTGTTTAGACCAAAATTTATCAATAACAATCATTTTAAAAGCAGCAATACCACCTTTAAAGTAAAGCTTCATGCAGACATTGATGAAAGTGCCTTTACTTTACACTTTTTTTATCATAAGTATTATGTAAACCCTGATGCTAATTTGGAAAGTTTCGCGGAACTACTTCAATCTAATCCAGACGACCTAAGAACCTATTTAAAAAGCCATTTTAAATCTAGTTTTAAAGAATTAATTAATAGAAATAGGATTATTGTTTTTCAAGAGTTGGTAGTAGCTGGAAAATCGAAAAGTTATAATTTAGATGGCCTAGCCGTGCAATGTGGCTTTAGCTCTCGGTTTCATCTGTTTGCTAATTTTAAAAAATACCATGGTGGCAGTCCAAGTGATTATATCAAAGCTTTCGAAGGGTAAAGAGATTTAAGTCGGAGCAAAAGATTTCTTCACAGCCCTTGACATCCTATAAATAATCTTGTATAATTGCTAATATTTTTAGCATTATGCCCGTTACCACTCCTCCACATGCCGCTGTCGAGCTTATTTTATGCGAAAACAGCGTCGAATTAGCCCTTCCGCTATTGTCTAGCAGCATCAGTGCGGGCTTTCCTTCGCCGGCACTCGATTTTATCGACCTTAAAATTGATTTAAATACCCATTTGATTAAACACCCATCGGCTACTTTTTTTGGCAGGGTAAAAGGCTATTCGATGAAAGATGCAGGCATTGGCGATGGCGACCTGATCATCATCGACAAAAGCATTCCGCCTAGTAATGGCAAAATTGCAGTTTGTTATTTAGATGGTGAATTTACGCTCAAGCAAATTAATATCATCGATAAAGAAATTTGGTTGATGCCCGCTAACAGCGCATACAAAGGCATCAAGATGGAAGCCTTTCATCATTTAGTCGTATGGGGCGTAGTAACTTATGTGATTAAAAAAATACCATGTTCGCTTTAGTCGATTGTAATAATTTTTACG
>CANJWU010000198.1 GCA_947478655.1 Sphingobacteriales bacterium
ATTTGATTTACTCCTGCGTGTAATTCGTGAGAGAATGCAATTGGTTGAACTGGTTGGTATCCTGTATTCACATTGATACTTGCCATTTGATTCCAAGACCAAATACTAAATACAAAAATGAATAACATACCTGCATAAAATACTTTCTTCTTGTTTAATAAAACCCATTTGAAAGTTGATACTTTTTCTTTTATCGCATTAACGACCGCATCAACAACTTCGCCATTATTAATTCGAATTAATTTTTCTAAAGAATTAATTACTCTGTTTAAAACATAAACTACTAGAATTAAAACAGCAATTAATATCACCAAACCTATGATGGTATAATCATTTACCGCGCTAGCATTTGCTCCCGTTCCAGCTCCAGCTGCATCTGTTGGTGCTGCTTTTGGCTTGTCGCGTTCTGCTTTTACATAAGCAATAATACTTTTTGCATCATCATCCGAAAATTGCGGAAATGAACTCATGATAGACTGGTTGTATTCATTAAAAATTTTAACCGCAGCAGGATCGCCAGCTTTCACAAGCGACTGCGAATTTTTAATCCATTTCACCATCCAAGTTTCGTCTTGCGCTTCGATGACATCTTTTAAAGCTGGACCAATTACTTTTCTGTCAATTGCGTGACAAGAAGTACAGTTTGCTTTAAAAAGACTTTCTCCTGCTTTTAAATCTTGCGCGTTTGAAAAACTAACACAAGCGATTGCAAAAAATAGCGTAAGGATTGCTTTTAATGAGTGATTTTTTGTTAACGAGAAATTAAAACCCATATAAATTGATAATTAATATCTTATGAAAATGTTCAAGTATTTATTAAATTTTTTACCTAAATAATTGCCGCTTAATTGAACCTAAAAAGCCTTATTTGGTGGCACAAAAATAGGATTTTATTTCATTTCTATGACAATTCGAAGACATTATATATTATTTCGAATCATTCTAAATAGAAAGCAAATTACTGCTTCAAAATCCAAGCAAAAATTAAAGGTGCAACAATGGTAGCATCAGACTCCACAATAAATTTAGGGGTGTCGATGTCTAACTTGCCCCAAGTAATTTTTTCGTTTGGAACTGCACCAGAGTAAGAGCCGTAAGATGTAGTGGAATCAGATATTTGACAGAAATAACTCCAAAAAGGTACATCATGCCATTCCAAATCTTGGTACATCATGGGCACTACGCAAATTGGAAAATCTCCAGCTATACCACCACCAATTTGAAAAAATCCAACGCCTTTTCCAGCTGAATTAGCTCTATACCATTCTGTTAAATACATCATGTATTCGATACCAGATTTCATAGTAGATGGGCTCAACTCGTTTTTAATACAATAAGATGCAAAAATATTACCCATGGTGGAGTCTTCCCATCCTGGACAGATAATTGGCAAATTGCGTTCTGCTGCTGCTAACATCCAAGAGTTTTTAGGGTCAATTTCATAATATTGCTCCATGTCTTTGGATAGCAAGAGCTTATACATAAATTCATGTGGTAAAAATCTTTCTCCTTGTGCCTCTGCATCTTTCCACTGCTTTACGATATGCTTTTGAATTCTGCGAAAGGCTTCTTCTTCCGGAATACAAGTATCTGTTACTCTGTTATATCCGTTTTCTAACAAATCCCATTCTTCTTGAGGGCTCAAATCTCTATAATTTGGAACGCGTTTATAGCTATTGTGCGCAACCAAATTCATGATGTCTTCTTCTAAGTTAGCGCCGGTACAAGATATAATGTCCACTTTGCCTTGGCGAATCATTTCCGCTAATGAAATACCCAATTCGGCAGTACTCATTGCGCCAGCTAAGGTAATCATCATTTTACCTCCTTCGAGTAAATGCTTTTCGTAGCCTTTTGCTGCATCGACTAATGCTGCTGCATTAAAATGCAAATAATTTTTTTCAATAAATTGTGAAATTGGACCGCGATTTGTGCTCATAAAAGAATTAAATTAAGGCACAAAAATAGGAATATTATAGAATAAAAGGGCTAAATTTTCGATTCAATTTTAGCTAGTTCTATATAGTCTGGACGATCTGCAGAAGTAGTGTGTTTGAACGTTTGCAATACCGCTCCTTTAAAAAGTAAAAACACCCCTGGCATTTGAAAAGGATCCGCATTTGGTTTTTGAGGGAAATTCCCTTTTAATAGCCCAGCTACGATGCCTCTAATGATTACGTTGAAACCTAGCAATTGCACAAAACTGCCTCTTTGCAAACCAAATGCTTTGTATAATTTTTTATCGGGATCGCTGATGCGCGGAAGATCGGCTATATGATATTTTTGAGTGGCTGCGGCGGCTTCTAATTCATCGGCTAAATGCACTAAAATAATTTTGGTTCCTTCGGATTCGATTGCTGCCCTATTTTTTTTGATCTCTTGCAATGCCTCTTTGCAAAACGTACATCCAAAATGTCTTAAAAAAACTAGCATGGTTGGTTGTTGGTCCGAATAAGAAGCTAAACTTAAGCCCTGATTGGTAATAATGCTATCGAGCGATTTTAATTTTCTTTCGTGCATGCTATAAGCACTGAGTTCGCGATTACATTGTGCGTTTTCAAATGTATAATAGAGTATGAGCGAGAATGGAATAATCCAAATAATATCACTCGCTAAAACATGGCTAAATAAACTGATCGGTAATTTGTTCTGCCACCAAAAATAGACGAAACTAATGGCGATGGTGGTTTTTAACAAGAGCCCTAGCAGTACAATGACCCAGTGTTTGAAAGGCTGTTTGCTTGCTAATAAATAACCAAATCCAAATAAAATTTCGAACATAGCGATTGCCTGCCACAATATGATATAATTGGGTAGTTGTAAATGCAAAGTGTTAAATAATTGTTGAGGATTTAACAAAGTTGTAAAACCCCAAATCAGATTATAAATACTTGCTGCTAGTAAAGTAATTTGCATCCAAGGACGCGTGACTACTAATTTCATTGTTGTAAATTATCAATACCATAACCTATGAAAGGCATAAGTGTTTTAATTTTTTTAAAAAACACGGAAAATGGGCTTCTGGTTAGGTTTATGGATGTTAGAATACCATAACCTAAGAAATTTGTTCCCAATTAATTTGATTTGACTTTTGTAAAGAAAGATAAGCTCTTAGTCTGCTGTTGTCTGCGCTTGTTAAGTTTACGTCTGTTGCTAAAATTTCTTGCGCGGCTACCCTGGCCTCTTGTAATATTCTTTGGTCCTTTGCAAGGTCGGCAATGTGTAAG
>CANJWU010000199.1 GCA_947478655.1 Sphingobacteriales bacterium
CTAAACTCCCATTTCTTTTTCATAGAAATATCTAAGCGATGGTACCAAGGCAAACGGCCTAAATTTAATTGTCCATAGATAACACCTAATTGTCCATTTTGTTCGGTATAAGAACTATTAATATTTTCGAATAAAATTTTCTCGTAAAATCCTTGCGTTTGGGTGAATGGGAAGCCAGAACCTAAGTTCCAACGACAATCTATCTCCCAATTGTGTTTTTTACCAAAAGCATAAGTACTCACAATGTTAACATTGTGTCTTCTATCGTAATGGGGGTTGTAGTTTCTAATACCATCGTATCTGCTTACATAACCCAAAGAGTAGGTAGCCCATAAATACAGGTTTTGTTTTTCATATTTAAAGGTAAAATCGATCCCTTTGGCTACGCCATCTTCGATAATATAATTTTCTCTTTGGTAAGCAGGTTTGTCTTTATACTCGTCGGTGTTTGGATAAATTTTATCTCTATTAATATTGGTTAATTGATCAAACTTTTTAATGTATCCTTCCACATTAATTTGGAATCGGTTGGTTACATCAAATTCAAAACCTGCAATAATATGACGTGCTTTTTGAAGTTTGCTTGTAACTGTTTTTCCTCTAAATGTTTTTGGTGCATCTTCTGGTCCAGATAAAAATCCATAAAACAAGTTGACAATATCACGATCCGAACCAGCGCTCAATAAATTTTGACTAAAGAAACCAGAAGCTAATTTAAACCTGATAAATTCATTGATAATATATTTGGCGCTAAACCTAGGCTCTATAGACATTTCGGCTAATGAAGCATAATAATGAGCGCGAATACTTGGTTCTAAAATGAGTCTACTGCTTGCATATTTATATTTAGTAAATGCAGCAATTTCTGAAGTAAATTGTTCTTGTTTAATAATTGTATTAGCTGCATTGGTAAATTGAAAATCGGTTTGAAAACCTAACATTTCGATGCCGTATTTTAATTCATCTTTACCAATAAAATAAGTGAAATTTAAACCTGCATTGAAACCATTAATTTTACTAAAGCGTGGCTTGCTTGTTAATTCTTTCATGCTAATATCATAACCCGAATAAGCGAAAGAACCATCTACTAAAACCGAAGAGGAACCAGGTATAACCACAAAACTACCGCCAAAACCCGTGCTATTCCATGCAATGGCTGCTGGCGCTTTGTAATTTACTTGGTCGGTAAACTTAAAGCCAAATAAGTTGAGTTTGCTGCCATTGGTGCCATTGAAAGAAATTTTTCCGTACAAATCGGTAAAATTATAAGGCAAGCCAGCGGTATCTACATAGCTATAAATATTTTTTGCCGTATGTTCTAAGTAAGAAGTTCTACCCGATAAAATAAAAGAAGAAGTAGATTTTCCTTCTTCATATTTACTCAAGGGACCTTCTAATAAAAGTTTACTCGTAAATGGATTGCTACCAATTTTTCCTGTTAGTTTTTGTTTATTTCCATCACGTGTGGTTATATCCATCACAGCAGAAATTCGGCCTCCGTATTCTGCGCCAAAACCTCCCGTGTAAACATCTGCATTTCTAATAATATCAGTTTCGAATACAGAAAATAATCCTATCGAGTGAAATGGATTGTAAACAATCATACCATCTAATAAAACTTTATTCTGAATCGGGGAGCCACCTCGAATATATAATTGACCACCTTGGTCTCCAGTAAAGACAACGCCTGGTAGTATTTGAAGGTATTGCGCTAAATCTGGTTCGCCACCAACGGAAGGAATTCTGTTAATTTGTTTAGGCGTAACTTTAGCTACCGATACTTTTGTTTCGGTTAAGTTTTCTGTTTTGTCGGCAGTAATATCAACGGTATTAATATTAACAGATTTTTGTGTTAAATAAATATTTTGTGTTATTCTGCCTCCGGGTTTTAAAGTAATTCTAATTTTAACGGTGTCAAATCCAACGCCGGTGCTGCTTAAAATATAAGACCCAGGATTGATTTTGCTAAGATTATAAAATCCGTTTACATCACTTGCATTTCCATTGCTGGTGCCTTCTAAAAATACTTTAGTGAAGATAATTGGTTCGCCTGTTTTTTTATCGTAAACAAAACCTCTTACTTCTGCAAATTGTGCTAAAGCAGGAATTGCAGTTAAAGTTAAAAACGCAAGAAGCAGGATTTTTTGTATTCTTTTCATATATGCTAAAAGTTTGCAATATAATAGAAAAATAGCTTTAAAACTGCCTTTTAATAGGAAAAAATAGATGAAAATAGGGGACTTAGGCTCCTTGTTGACCAGCCAATAAATAGAGCACTGCCATTCGAATCGCGACGCCATTTTCTACTTGATCTAATATAATAGATTGTTTTGCGTCGGCCACATCACTCGAAATTTCCACCCCTCTGTTAATGGGCCCAGGGTGCATCACCACAATTTCTTTTGGTAAAGAATCGAGCAAGCTTTTAGTTAAACCATGCATCATGGTATATTCTCTTAAGCTTGGAAAATATTTAATGTCTTGTCGTTCTAATTGTATTCTAAGCATATTGGCTACATCGCACCAAGCAAGCGCTTTGCGTAAGTCATGTTCCACGGTAACGCCGAGGCTTTCAATGTATTTTGGAATCAAAGTGGTTGGTCCGCAAACTTTAACTTCTGCACCTAATAATTTTAAGCAAAGAATATTAGATAGTGCCACTCTTGAATGCATAATGTCACCCACAATCACCACTTTTTTCCCTTTAACGGTTCCTAGTTTTTCTCTGATAGAAAAAGCATCGAGTAAGGCTTGCGTAGGATGCTCGTGTGCGCCATCGCCTGCATTGATAATTGGGACTTGAATATGTTTGGCTAAGAATAGTGCTGCTCCTGGATTTGGATGCCTCATCACCACCATATCTACCTTCATGGCTAAGATATTATTAACGGTATCAATCAGTGTTTCTCCTTTACTTACAGACGAGGAAGCCGCAGAAAAATTGACCACATCGGCCGATAATCTTTTTTGAGCTAATTCAAATGAAAGTTTGGTTCGGGTAGAGTTTTCAAAAAATATATTGGCAATGGTGGTGTCTCTGAGTGAGGGAACTTTTTTAATGGGTCTATTAATCACCGTTTTGAAATTGTCCGCTGTTTCAAAAATCAACTTAATATCATGTTGAGTTAATCCTTTGATTCCTAATAAATGGCGAACACTCAAATTTTGCATATTATTTTTGCTTCTTTTGGTTTGTTAAATTATTTTCTGAAATCAAGA
>CANJWU010000200.1 GCA_947478655.1 Sphingobacteriales bacterium
GGGCAGTTTAAACTTGTTTAAATCTCATCATCCAGATTTTAAAGATGGCGAACAAATGAGAGATTTTGTATACGTGAAAGATGTGGTAAATGTATTGTATTTCTTTTTACATCACCGCAAAGATGCAGGCATTTATAATTTAGGATCTGGTAAAGCCAGAACCTTTAAAGACCTTGCTGCTGCTACTTTTCAAGCCATGGCTGTTGAGCAACAAATTAATTTTATAGACACTCCTGCAGACATCAGAGATAAATACCAATACTTTACAGAAGCAAAAATGCAGAAATTAAAATCGATTGGTTACGACATTCCTTTTCATACTATTGAGCAAGGAGTGGCAGATTACGTAAATAATTATTTAGCAAAAAACAATTATTTATAAAACGATCTCTTCTTCTTTACTATTATAAAAATGAAATTCTAAATAATGATGGCCGCTGAGCCCTTTTATTTTGATCCATTTTTTATATTTCAAGAACCACTTAAATCGTTGAGATATAAATCCTTTTTTCAAATAGGCTTCTATAAATGGATGAACTGTTAAAGAGATTCCTTTTTCGTTCTGTTCGTTTAAAATAAAATTAAGATTACTTTCAATTTCGTCTAGCAAAACAATACTTGCTCTAATTTCGCCGCTACCACCGCAACTTGGGCACTTTTCTACCGTAACAATATTCATTTCTGGACGAACACGTTGACGCGTAACTTGTACTAAACCAAATTTGCTTGGAGGTAAAATAGTATGCTTAGCACGATCTTCGTTCATCAATTCTTTTAAATGATCGAACAAGACTTTTTTATTGCTGGCTTTATGCATATCGATAAAGTCGATCACAATAATGCCGCCCATATCGCGCAGGCGTAATTGGCGAGCTATTTCTTTAGCCGCTTCCATATTTACTTGCAGCGCATTTTCTTCTTGATTCACTTCGGCCGTATTTCTATTGCCACTGTTTACATCAATTACATGCAATGCTTCGGTATGTTCAATAATTAAATAAGCACCACCCGGAAGGTTTACTGTTTTGCCAAATAAATTTTTTATTTGTCTATCAATGCCAAAATGATCAAACATGGGCTCTTTGCCACGGTAATGTTTAACGATTTTATCTTGTTCGGGTGCTATTTGATGAATATAGGTTTTTACTTCTTCAAAAATAGTGGCATCGTTGATGTGCACATTATTGAAAGAGGCATTGAGCATATCTCTTAAGACGGTCGAGGTTTTGTCTATTTCGCCCAACATTCTTTTAGCAGGTTCTGTCGAAACAATTTTACTGCTAACGGTATTCCATCTTTCTACTAATTCTTTAAGGTCGTTGTGAAGTTCTGCTACCCCTTTGTTTTCAGAAACCGTTCTGATAATTACGCCAAAGTTTTTAGGCTTCACACTTTCGATGATTTTTTTCAATCGATTTCTTTCGCCTGCACTTTTGATTTTTTTAGAAACAGAAATGACATCGCTAAAGGGTACTAAAACCACATAACGGCCAGCAAGCGAAATTTCCGCACTGAGTCTAGGACCCTTAGATGATATGGGTTCTTTGGCAATTTGAACAGGAATAAGCAGATTCTTACCTAATATTTCGGTAATTTTTCCGCTTTTATTAATATCATCTTCTAATGGAAAGTCGGAGATACTAATTTTTTCGTTTTTAGGAGCCGTTCGAACGCGTTTAGTATATTTTAATAACGTTTGTACTTGAGATCCTAAATCGAGGTAATGTAAGAACGCATCTTTTTCGTATCCTACATCTACAAATGCAGCATTCAAACCTGGCATAATCTTTTTGATTCGCCCTAAATAAATATCACCAACAGAGAAACTATTATTTGTTTTTTCTTGATGAAGTTCAATTAGTTGTTTGTCCTGCAACAATGCCAATACTACTCCTTCTGGGGTAGCATTAATTACTAATTCTTTATTCAATGTAAATTTCTTTAATCACACACTGGTGTATTGAAATCAGCAAATAAAAAAATGGAGAAAACCTATAAAAACAAGTC
The DNA here is from genome assembly GCA_947478655.1 of Sphingobacteriales bacterium. The sequence continues at coordinate 2,008 of CANJWU010000200.1, forward strand.
TTGCACGATAGCTATAAGCATATCGTGCAAGAATCTTTATAAGGTTAAGCTGTGCAGATTAGAAGATTACTTCTTCTTATGTCTGTTTTTTCTTAAACGCTTTTTGCGTTTATGAGTAGCCATCTTATGTCTTTTTCTTTTCTTACCGCTTGGCATAATTCCCAGTGTTAAAGTGAAACAATTATTTTTTTAAATTCTTTATGTAGTTATCAATGTTGACTAATATGTCTTTATCGATAATGTAAGCTTTTGCTTTTTTCAAAGCAGCAATGGCTGCTTCATTATTTCCAGTTTGTTCGTATGCATCGGCCAGCATGCCATATATTTCTGCACTCGGTTTCAGTTTTGCAACTGTTTCGAAACGCTTAATTGCCTTGTCAAATTGACCCGACTTCATGGAGAACAAACCTAAGTTTAAATTCGCATTTAAATTCAAAGAATCTACTTTTACTACCGCGAGTAATAATTGAATTCCTTGCATTGGATTTTGGCCTGCATCTACAATACAACTGCCTAAACCCGATTTAGCATCTAAATTATTCGGATCTTTTTCTAGTGCAGATTGAAAGCATGAAGTTGCTTTTTCAATCAATACCGGAATTTTACTAGAGTCCGAATTGTTTTTATATGCTTTTCGAAATGCTTCTGCTGCTAAAATATATTCTTTAGCATCGTCTGCAGATCCGCTTAAGTAGTAAAATGCAGCAACCGTAAACTGGTTGTTATTTGCATATGCTTCTGCAAGCTCTTTTATTTTTAATTCTTTTTCGTTACCAGATAAATCGCTCAGCTCATTTTCTAGTTGAAGAATCATTTTATTGGTATTGTCTGCTAAACTCTTTTTAGCAGCAGCTATTTCTGTATCCATGCTCATGCTAGCACTTTCGGTGCTTTTATTAGCGGCAGCACCTGCTCTCATTCCATTACCTGCACCAGGCGGCTTTAAATCAAGTGTTAAAAGGGCAGTCATTATAATAATGATTGCCAGTACAATTAACCATTGCGTTTTTTTAATGGATTGCATGAATAATTATTTCGCTAATGATGCTTTGCTTTTAGTAGAGTTTTTTACTTTTTCTACGAAAGTTTTTGCTGGTTTAAAACTTGGCACAAAGTGCTCAGGAATTATAATTGCAGTGTTTTTTGAAATGTTACGAGCTGTTTTCTTAGCTCTTTTTTTAACAATAAATGAACCAAAACCTCTTAC
>CANJWU010000201.1 GCA_947478655.1 Sphingobacteriales bacterium
AAAAAATAATGGTAGTACCTTGTTGATTTAAATTTAAGAATTCATTTTTAATCATTTCGGCATTGATTGGATCGAAGCCGCTAAATGGTTCATCTAAAATTAATAATTCGGGTTGATGAATAACCGTAGCCACAAACTGCACTTTTTGTTGCATGCCTTTTGATAAATCTTCTACATTTTTATTCCACCAGCTTTTCATTTCAAGCCTTTCAAACCATTGCTTAGCACGCTTTTCGGCTTCTTGTTTACTTAAGCCTTTGAGCTGTGCTAAATACACAATTTGATCGGCTACACCCATTTTTTTATACAGTCCGCGTTCTTCGGGAAGGTAGCCAATACTGCTAATGTGTTTTTCTTGTAACTTTTCGTCTTTGAAATAAATTTCTCCAGAATCGGCTTTGGTAATTTGATTGATGATCCTAATTAAAGAAGTTTTTCCGGCACCATTAGGGCCCAAAAGTCCAAATACACTGCCTTTGGGAATTTCCATACTCACCGAGTTTAATGCCCGGTGGTTTTCGTAATCCTTAACAATAGACCTAATGCTTAACATAAAATTGCTTTTATTATTCGAAGTATTCTTTCATTCGCTCAAAAAATCCTTTATCATTTTTACCCGGGCTCGGTTTAAAATTTTCCGAGTTTTGTAATCCTTCTAAAGCAATTCTTTCTTCGCGTGATAAGGTTTTAGGCGTCCAGACATTGATATGAACTAGCTCATCGCCTCTATGGTAAGAGTTAATATCTTTAATGCCTTTACCTTTTAATCTTAATATTTTTCCGCCTTGTGTACCCGCATCAATTTTAATTCTTGCTTTCCCATCAATGGTAGGAACTTCTACGCTCGTACCAATGGCGGCATCTATAAAACTAATATATAAATCGAATACCACATTTACGCCATCTCTTTTTAATTGTTCGTGTTCTATTTCTTCAATGACAATAAGTAAATCGCCAGGTACGCCACCTTTGGGAGCCGCATTTCCTTTACCACTCATCGATAATTGCATGCCTTCGGTTACACCCGCTGGAATATTAATACTAATTGTTTCTTCACCTCTTTCTACTCCATCGCCATTACATGCAGTACATTTAGCGGTAATTTTTTGACCTTCCCCATTACAGGTAGGGCAGGTAGTGGTCGTTTGCATTTGACCAAGAATGGTATTCTGCACTCTTCTTACACTTCCGGCTCCATTACAAGTACTACATTTAGAGAAGGAGTTTTTATCTTTTGCGCCCGAACCGCCACAAACTTTACATGAATTTAATTTTTGAACTTTAATGGTTTTTTCGGCACCGTTTGCAATTTCTTCTAAAGTTAATTTTACTTTAATTCGCAAATTGGTTCCTTTTTGCACGCGCCTGCCGCCACCGCCTCCGCCGCCAAAGAAACTTTCAAAAGGGCTGCCGCCACCACCAAATACATCTCCAAATTGAGAGAAAATATCTTCCATGTTCATGCCGCCACCGCCACCAAATCCGCCAGCTCCAGGACCCGAATGTCCAAACTGATCGTAGCGTTGTTTCTTTTCAGGACTGCTTAAAACTTCGTAAGCTTCTGCTGCTTCTTTGAATTTTTCTTCCGAAGCTTTATCGCCAGGGTTTTTATCGGGATGATATTTAATAGCCGCCTTTCGGTATGCTTTTTTAATTTCATCTGCATCGGCGTTTTTGCTCACGCCTAAAATATCGTAAAAATCTTTCTTTGCCATGTTATGAACCTACTACCACTTTTGCGTAACGAATTACTTTGTCATTTAATAAATATCCTTTTTCCACTTCATCCATTACCATGCCTTTTAGGTCTTCGCTTGGCGCGGGAACATTGGTTATCGCTTCATGTAAATCAGTATCAAATGCTTTGCCTACTACCGATTCCATTTCTGTTAAACCTTGGCTTTGTAAAGTGCTTTTTAATTTATGGTGAATGAGTTGAATGCCTTCTTTAACTGCTTCAATATCTTTGGCAATTTCCATCGATTTTTTTGCGCGGTCAAAATCATCTAATACAGATAGCATCGATTTGATCACATCTGCATTAGCGGTTTTAAATAATTCGATGCGTTCTTTTGCAGTTCTTCTTTTGTAATTATCAAATTCGGCATATAAACGAAGGTATTTATCATTTAATGCATCTATTTGCACCTGTGGGTCTAAAGTTTCTTCTTCGCTTACGGTGTTAACTTCCGCGTTATTTTCTGCGTTTTCTGAATTAATGGGTGCTTCTTCCTCGTTTGTCAAATTTTCAGTCGATTCGGTCATATTATCTTTGTTTATAGCTTTAATCTTGCGATAAGGCATTTTTCAAATTCTCTGCCAAAGATAAAAAAAAGCCAAGCTGTCAGTTAATTTACAGCGAAATTGTCAAAAGCAATAAAAAATAGCGGTTTTTTGCCTAGAAATTAGGCTTCAATACATACTTTTCGTAGAACTCAATGATGGCATTTACCGCATCATCGGCGGTATCCACTACCGAAAACAACAATAAATCCTCTTCGTGAATATTTTGTTCTTTTTTAAGCATGACTTCTTTGATCCAATCAACTAATCCAGTCCAAAATTGACTGCCCACGAGTACCACCGGAAATTGTGCTACTTTTTTGGTTTGAATTAAAGTAAGTGCTTCAAATAATTCGTCGAGTGTACCAAAACCACCAGGTAAAACCACAAAGCCTTGGGCATATTTTAAGAACATCACTTTGCGTACAAAGAAGTAATCAAAATTCATAAGCTTATCTAAATCGATATATGGATTATGGGTTTGTTCGAAAGGTAATACAATATTTAATCCCACCGATTTGCCACCAGTTGCGCGTGCACCTTTGTTGCCTGCTTCCATGATGCCTGGGCCACCACCGGTGATTACGCCATAGCCTTTCCTGGTTAATTTTTGCGCAATCTCTTCGCCTAATAAATAATATTCGTGATCGGGTTTGGTACGAGCAGAACCAAAAATACTTACGCAAGGCCCAATCTTTGCAAGCTTTTCAAAGCCTTCTACAAATTCGGCCATGATTTTAAAAATCTGCCAAGAATTTTGGGTTTTTATTTCGTTCCAATTTTTATTTTCAAATGCACTTCTGAATTTATCTTCTCCTGTCATATCGTTTCTTTTTTAAAGGTTCTTAAAATTACCAAACCTATAAATGTAATAAAACCATTTACAATTAACAATTCGAAGCCAAATTTGTAGCCATTAAAC
>CANJWU010000202.1 GCA_947478655.1 Sphingobacteriales bacterium
ATGATTAGCAAACATGCTGCGCCAAATTATATGAAAATGGCTTTTCCAATTACCAAGAAATGGTCGGCCAGCGTAGGTTTGGTGCCATTCTCGGGTACCGGTTACGAATCAAAAATTAAAAGAAATGCGAGCGATAGTATCACGCAAATTTTTAAAGGAACAGGCGGATTAAATCAATTTTATTTTGGACATGCTTTGCAAATTGCCAAAGGATTATCTGTTGGTGTAAATCTTTCCTATGTATTTGGCAGCATCGATAAAATTAAAGCAAATGAATACGCCGATACTTTATCTTATTATAATATTAGACAAACTAATTCTACTTATGTAGGTAGTTTGTACAGTACATTTGGATTACAATACAGCAAAACATTTGCTGGTGGCAATACCCTTGTATTAGGTTATTCGGGCGCCTTACAATCTAAACTCAATGCTACTCGTTCGTTATTAAGCGAAAGGTATTATTATACTTCAACCGGTTACGAAAGATTAGTAGACACGGTTCAAATTTCGCCAGACGAGTCTGGAAGCATCGTTATGCCTGCTTTTCATTCCTTTGGTTTAAGTTATAGCAAAGTGAATAATTGGTTAATTGGTGTAGATGTTAACCAAGGCAAATGGTCGCAATTTCAAGAATATGGTGTTGCGCCAAATCCTAAATTAAATGATACCTATCAATTGGCATTAGGCGGTAGCATTATTCCAAATTACAATGCGGTGGGTAATTATTTTGCCACCATCGAATACCGCGCCGGCATTAATTTCACGCAATCGTATTTAACCATCAACGAGCAAAAAATAAATGCCATTGGTTTGTCCATGGGTTTTGGATTGCCATTGCCTAAGTCGAGTTCGAAAGTAAACTTTGCAGTTGAGGTGGGTAGAATGGGAACCACGACCAATAATTTAGTAAAAGAAGAATATTTAAAATTCCATTTAGGGTTTAATTTTTCTGATAAATGGTTTGTGAAGCGTCAATATGATTAATCCTTTCAAAGTATTGTTTTTATTGGCTTTGCCGATGCTTGTATTTTTTACAGCATGCGAAAATGATTTAAATAAAGTCGAAAAAATTTCGAATCTCGAAGTGAGTTTGCCAATTGAAACCAGCAAAGAAGTAGAAATTATTTACAGCGATTCTGCTGTGGTACGCGCTCGTTTAAATAGTCCAGAATTAAAATTTTATAAAGTAGCCAAGCCTTACCGCGAAATGCCTAAAGGATTAAAAGTCGAATTTTTTTCGCCTGGTTTAATTTTAGAAAGCACTTTGCAAGCCAAGTTTGGTCGTAAATACGAAAACCAAGGATTAGTAGAAGTGCGAGATAGTGTGGTAGTCATTAATAAAAAAGGCGAACGCCTCGATACCGAAAAATTAATTTGGAACGAAAAAACGGGTAAAATTTATACCGATCAATTTGTGCGCATTCAAACCCAAAACGAAGTAATTTATGGCGAAGGTTTAACCGCCAATCAAAATTTCAGTACTTATAAAATATTTAAAATTAGGGGCGTTTTTAATCTCAACAATGAATAAATCTAAAGTAAGCGAAGGCATTTGGTTTGGTATTTTTACGATCTGCCTCTTTATCACCATTATGCTCTTGAGCAGCAAGGTTTCCAGCAAATCCGACAAAATTGTATTTGGCCTAGCTACTTTGTTCGCCATGTACCGTTTTTACACACGTAGAGCAATGAGAATCAATAACTTAGACAGAAAGTAAAATCCTGCTAAGAAATATTTTCAAAAAATGGTATCTTGCGCATCTTAAAAAAATAAAAATTATAAAATAGAATAAGCGATATGGGATTAATGACATCTATGCGTAACAAAGGTGGCTTACTGGTGGGAATCATCGGTTTTGCAATTGTTGCATTTTTAGCTGGTGACGTAATAGTTTCGGGTAGAAACATTTTCGGAAACGGACAAAACGAAATTGGTAATGTAAACGGCGAAAGTATTGAATACACAGCTTTTCAAGCTAAGTTAGACGAAAATACCGAAGCCTATAAAAAGAATTCAGGACAAGGAGATATCAATCCAACCATGAATGGTTACTTGGTAGATCAAACTTGGAATCAAATGGTACAAGATATTATTTTGAAAAAATCGATTGCGATATCGGGCGTAAGCGTGAGTGCAGACGAGCTTTTCGACATGATTCAAGGTAAAAATCCACATCCAGAAGTGCGTCGTGCATTTGCGAATCCACAAACGGGTGTGTTTGATCCTTCTCAAGTAGTTACTTTCTTAAAGAATTTAGATACACAAGATCCAACAGGCGCTACTAAAAAACAATGGTTAACTTTCGAAAAAGCCATCAACGAAGAACGCATTCGTCAAAAATATTTCAATTTAGTAAAAGGCGCTATGTACACGCCAACTGCATTTGCAAAAGCAAACTTTGCAGAGCAAAATAAAACAGCCAACATTTCTTATGTGGTGTTAGATTATGCAAGTATTCCAGATAATTCGGTTAAAGTAAGCGAAAGCGAAATGGCTGAATATTATAATGAGCACAAATACAAATACGCACAAAAAGAAAATGCGCGTAGCTTCGATTATATTTATGTAGATGTTTTGCCAAGTGCAGAAGATAGCATCGCGGTGAAGAAATCAATCGATCAACAATTAATTGGTTTACAAACAACCACCAACGATTCTACTTATATTGCTTTAAATGCAGACACCAAGTTTGCAGCAGAATATGCTAAGCGTGGCGCATTGCCAGGTGCTTTAGATACCATTATGTTTAGCAAGCCACAAGGTTATATTATGGGTCCATACATTGATGGTGGTGCTTATAAAATCGCTAAATTAATGTCGATTAAATCATTACCAGATTCGGTTCGTGCGCGTCATATCTTAATTAAGGCAACCAACGAAAACGCTATGGCCATGAAAACCAAAGCAGATAGTTTGAAAAAACTAATTGATGCAGGTGCAGACTTTGCAACTTTGGCGCAACAATATTCTGAAGACGGAACCAAAGATAAAGGTGGCGATTTAGGTTATTTCGATAATAAACAAATGGTAAAACCATTCAGCGATTTTTGTTTCAAAGGAACAAAAGGAGAAATGGGTGTAGTAGGAACTCAATTCGGTTTCCATGTAATTCAAATTACCGATCAAAAGAATTTTGATAAACAAATATTAGTGGGTGTTATAGATCGTAAGATTGAAGCGAGCTCACAAACTTC
>CANJWU010000203.1 GCA_947478655.1 Sphingobacteriales bacterium
AGATTAGACGAGCAGGTAAAAGCAATTGTATTAAGAATCAATTCACCAGGCGGAAGCGCATTGGCTTCTGATGTAATTTGGCGAGAAGTAATTTTAGCCAAAAAAGCAAAACCAGTCATTGCTTCTATGGGCGATGTAGCTGCATCTGGTGGCTATTATATTGCTTGTGCAGCCGATCAAATTATTGCACAACCCAATACTATTACAGGTTCTATAGGGGTTTTTGGGGTATTATTTAACGCCGAAAAATTCTTCAAAGATAAATTAGGTATTACTTTCGATGGAACAAAAACCTCTGCATACGCCGATTTAGGAGATTATACCAGAGCCATGAGTCCTAGTGAAAAAAATATCATTCAGCGTTCGGTAAATCAAATTTATACCGACTTTACAACAAAGGTTGCAGCAGGTAGAAAATTACCTATTAACAAAGTTTTAAACATAGCCGGTGGTAGGGTTTGGAGCGGAACAGATGCGATAAGAATTGGCTTGGTAGACAGCCTAGGTAACCTAAATGATGCCATTAATATAGCTGCGCAAAAAGCAAATTTAAAAAACTACCGCATTGTTAATTTACCAGAAGAAACAAACACCATTGAAAAAATATTGACTGGTATTTCGGGTAAAATAAAAATGGAATATTTGAAATCGGAATATGGTGCGGGCTATACTTATTACCAAGAATTTGCAAGAATCAAATCAATTAGTGGTATTCAAACCAGACTACCTGTTAACTTAAACATTCAATAATTTTCCCTTGGATAATAAATCAATTGTAAAAACGCTAAAATTATTTGCGCAATTACTCGAATTGCACGAAGAGAATCCTTTTAAAATAAAGAATTTTACCAATGCTAATTTTAAGCTGAGTAAATACGCAGAACCCTTATTTAGCAAGAGTTTAGAAGATTTAGCCAAAATAGAAGGTGTAGGAAAAAGTGCTGCAGGTAAAATTGTAGAATTTATTGAAACAGGCGTAATTGCTGAGTTAGAAGCACTCAAGGAAATTACCCCTGCTGGCATTATAGATATGCTGCAAATAAAAGGTATCGGACCAAAAAAAATCAGAATTATTTGGACGGAATTAAATATTGATACCATAGGCGAATTATATTATGCCTGTAACGAAAATAGATTAGTGGAGGCCAAAGGATTTGGTTATAAAACACAAGAAGATGTCAAAAAACAAATAGAATTTTTCTGGTCTAATACTGGTAAAAATTTATATGCAAATGCATTAATGATTGCTAACGAATTCGAAGCATATCTAAAAAAAGAAATCAAAGATATAATCATCGAATGCACTGGCGAAATGCGCAGAAAATGCGAGATCATTCATCAAATTGAATTCTTATTAATAACTGCAAATAAATCTGATTTACAATTAGTTATAACCGAAAAATTGGCTTATGAACTACAGATTATTTCTGAATTGGAGTGGAAAATTACCACCGAAAATCAAACAATTATTTTATGTTATTTTAGCGATGCAAGGCAATTTGCTAATCGACAATTTACTTTAACTGCTCATACAAATCATTTAAATAAAATAGCAAATTTTGATGCTACCATTTTTTCTAAAATAGCATTCGAAAAAGAGCAGGCCATTTACGAACATTTTCAATTACCTTATATCGCACCCGAATTAAGAGAGGGTTTAAACGAAATTGATAAAGCTAAATCTGGGCTAATTCCTACCCTAATTGAGTTGAGCGATTTACAAGGATCGTTACATAATCACAGTACCTACTCCGATGGTATTCATTCTTTAAAAGAAATGGCAGATTATTGCGAATCGCTAGGATATAGCTATTTAGGCATTTGCGACCATTCACAATCTGCATTTTATGCTAACGGATTAAAGGCAGATCGCGTATTAGCACAGCAATTAGAAATTAAAAAACTCAATGCAGCCAATGCTAATTTTACGATTTTTTCGGGCATCGAATCTGATATTTTATCGGATGGCTCTTTAGATTATCCAGCAGAAATTTTAGCCTCCTTTGATTTTATTGTGGCTTCCATTCATTCAAATTTAAAAATGGACGAAGTAAAAGCAACGGCCAGATTATTGAAAGCCATTGAAAATCCTTACACCACCATGCTTGGTCATCCAACAGGTCGACTTTTATTAGCTAGAGCAGGTTATCCAATTGATCATATTAAAGTTATTGATGCCTGTGCGGCTAATGGTGTGGCCATTGAAATAAACGCCAATCCATTGCGTTTAGATTTAGATTGGCGCTATATAGACTATGCTATTTCAAAAGGTGTGATGCTGGCTATCAATCCCGACGCGCACCGAAAAGAAGGTTACTTAGATATGTTTTATGGAATAGCTGTGGCACGCAAAGGTGGCATGAGTAAAGCCAATTGTTTAAATACATTTTCGCGAGAAGCTATTTATACCTATTTTCAACAAAGAAAAAATAAAATTAAATGAAGGTTTTAGTTGTTCGTTTTAGTTCAATCGGTGATATCGTGTTAACCACACCTGTTATTCGCGGATTGAAAAAACAATTGGGTGCCGAAGTGCATTACCTTACAAAAGCTAATTTTCGAGAGGTACTTGCTTCTAATCCACATATCGATCAAATTCATTTATTGACTCCCAACAATTGGTCAGAGATTGTAGCGCTATTAAAAGCCGAAAAATTTGATTACCTTATCGATTTACATCATAATGCAAGAACGCTCAAACTTAAGCTAGCATTAGGTGTGAAGTCTTATTCTTTCGATAAATTAAATATTCAGAAATGGCTTTTGGTGAATTTAAAAATCAATCGCTTGCCAGATATACATATTGTAGACAGATATTTAGCCTGCGTAAAACCACTAGGTGTAAATAAAGACCTACAAGGCCTCGATTACTTTATAGACACCAAAGATGAGGTTGCGCTGAGTTCTTTGCCCCTAGCCTTTCAAAACGGCTATATCGGATTAGTTATTGGTGCGCAACATTTTACCAAAAGATTACCTAAAGCAAAGTTAGTTGAATTACTCCAGGGCCTTACACAACCAGTGATCATTTTAGGTGGCCCAACAGATGCTGAATTAGCAGAAGAACTAGCTACCATAGCTCCTACTCGCATTTACAACGCCTGTGGAAAATACACCTTAAACCAATCGGCTTCGTTGGTTAAACAAGCACAAAAAATAATAACTAACGATACCGGCCTGATGCACATAGCTGCAG
>CANJWU010000204.1 GCA_947478655.1 Sphingobacteriales bacterium
AGGCGTTTCGCTCCGTGTGGCCGGCATTCAAATTCCTATTATGGTTATGAGCCCCGAGGAGAGTGGCTTTGAGCTAATGGTACAACATCAATTAGAGCCCGAAATATATAGTTTACCTATTCTAAAATCTTTTGTTGAATTTTTAAAAATCAAACAAATTAATTCTTATGCTATTCACTTAAAACTTGATACGGGTATGCACCGTTTGGGTTTTGATGAAAACGATATAAACGAATTATTAAGCATTTTATCTGCTCAACAAGGATTGAAAGTACTATCCGTATTTTCACACTTAACCAGTTCGGACGATCAGCATTTAGATGAATACACCCATGCGCAACTAGCATTATTTGAACAATTAACCTCAAAAATTCAAAAACATGTTGGTTATGAATTTATGAGACATATTGCCAATACGGCGGCTATACTGCGTTTCCCGACTGCGCAATACGATATGGTAAGGTTGGGCATTGGTTTATATGGAATCGAAAATGTGGGTCATTTCGAAGATAAATTACAAACAGTAGGCACCCTTAAAACAACCATTACCCAATTGCGAAAAGTTGCAGCTGGCCAAACCATTGGATACAGTCGCAAAGGTGTTTTACCTAAAGACTCACTTATTGCTACCGTTAAAATTGGTTATGCCGATGGTTATGCAAGAAAATTTGGAAATGGTGTAGGAGAGATGCTTGTAAATGGCCATTTAGCAAAGGTGGTAGGGAATGTATGCATGGATATGTGTATGTTAGATGTAACCGGAATTAACGTAAAAGAAGGAGACGAAGTTATTGTATTTGGGGAAGATTTAGCCATTAATTTATTAGCTGCAAAAATAGATACCATTCCATATGAAATTTTAACAAGTATTTCGCAGCGTGTCAAAAGAATATATTATTATGAATAAATTATTGAAATTAATTTTAAACTATTTTTTTAAAGGCGTACTTATTTTAGTACCCATTATATTCAGTGTGTATGTTATTTATTATGTAATCAAAAGCATTGATGGTATTATAAACATTGGTATTCCGGGGGCAGGTATACTGATTGTATTAATGATATTTACCTTAGTAGGAGCCTTGGTTACCTCTTTTATTACCGAACCCATTTTTAATTATTTTGATCGCTTATTAAATAGAATGCCATTTTTTAAAATGATGTATTCTTCTATCAGAGATTTATTAGAAGCATTTGTAGGCGAAGAAAAAAAATTCAACGAACCCGTTACAGTTACCGACGATTCGGGATTCAAGCAAATTGGATTTTTAACACAAAGAGATTTATCGAATATTGGATTTGCAGGAGAAGTAGCGGTTTATTTTCCTTTCTCTTATAGCTTTGCTGGCAGAGTGATGATTGTACCCAAAGATAAAGTAAAACCATTGGCCATGAAATCGTCTGATGCCATGAAGTTTGTGCTTTCTGGTGGCGTTACCGAGTTAGAATAGCTTTTCATGAATGCAATACAAGCCCCAATTATTTGCATTATTGGACCAACTGCAGTTGGTAAAACAAAAGTAGCCGTTGCATTAGCCAATGAGTTAAACGCCGAAATTATCAGTGTAGATGCGCGCCAAGTTTACCAACAATTAAACATTGGAACCGGTAAAGATTTAGCAAGTTATACAATAGCAGGTAAACAAATTCCATATCATTTAATAGATATCATTGCAGTAAACGAACGCTACCATATTTATCAATTTCAACAAGATTTTTTTAAAGCAGTAGCCGATATACAATCAAGGGGAAAGCGTGTGATTGTTTGTGGGGGCACAGGCTTATATTTAGAATCGGTTATTACACCTTTTGAATATACCGCAGTACCAATAAATGAAAGCCTTAGAGCCGATTTACTAAATTTAGATTTACCCAATTTACAGCGTATTTTCGAACAAATTCCTGCCGTTCCTTTTGCTAATTTTCAACCCGATTTAACCACTCAAAAAAGAAGCATACGCGCTATTGAAATTAAAACCTATTTACAAAACAATTTAGTTCCGAGTAATGATTTTCCGAAATTAACTTATCAAGTTTTTGCTTTAAATGTACCGGTAACTTTTCGAAATAAAAATATTGATGATCGGCTGCAAGCTAGGTTAAATGAGGGTTTGCTTGATGAAGTAAAACAATTATTAACAACTGGTGTGTTGCCCGAACAATTAAATTATTTTGGTTTAGAATACAAATATTGTTTAGCCTATTTACAAGGAAAGTTCGACCTGCCAACTTTACAATCTAAATTAAGTGTTGCCATTCATCAATATGCTAAAAGGCAATTAACTTATTTTAGGAAAATGGAAAAGGCTGGTATTGCTATTGATTGGGTTGATGCCCAAGAAAAGCCAGTAGCTTATATTTTAGCTGCAATGGAGGCAAAAAAATAACCTTCTGCATCAGAAGGTTATTTTTGTTAGTTTTTGATCATTCGTAAAAAAGTGCCTAATCGTTTTTTAAGGTCTTTTCGATCTACAATAAAATCGAGGAAACCATGTTCTAACACAAACTCTGCAGTTTGAAAACCTTTAGGTAAATCTCTTTTAATAGTTTCTTTGATTACTCTTGGGCCTGCGAAGCCAATTAAAGCTCCAGGTTCAGAGATAGTGATATCACCTAGCATTGCATACGAAGCGGTAACTCCGCCTGTTGTAGGGTCTGTACAGAGAGAAATATAAGGTAATTTGTTTTGTGCTAATAAAGCCAGTTTAGCAGATGTTTTAGCCATTTGCATTAAAGAGTAAGCGGCTTCCATCATTCTAGCTCCACCAGATTTTGAAATAATCATAAAGGCATATTTATTGGCAATGCAATAATCAATCGCTCTACTAATTTTTTCACCCACTACAGATCCCATCGAACCGCCAATAAAATTAAAGTCCATGCAGCAGATCACTAAATCTTCGCCTTCCACTTTTCCATGCGCCGTTCTCATGGCATCTTTGAGCCCAGTTTTGGCAATGGTATCTTTTACTCTTTCTGGATATTTTTTAGTGTCAATAAATTTTAATGGATCGCCAGAAGTTAAATTCTCATCTAGTTCTACAAAATGATTATCATCAAAAATAATTTTGAAGTATTCTTTAGAACCAATTCTCAAATGGTAATTACAATGGGAGCAGAGGTAATGATGCGATTCTAAATCTGGAGTATATAATGGTTTTTTACATGAAGGACATTTATTCCAAACACCATCTGG
>CANJWU010000205.1 GCA_947478655.1 Sphingobacteriales bacterium
ATGAATTTATTCCTTGGATTTCTTTTCAAAAATTATGGCCTTTAATTTTAATTTCCATTGGTATTGGCATGTTGTATACCAATTCAAAAAAGAATAAAAACTAAAATGAATTCAAAAAATATTAGCTGGGGATTATTTTGGGTGGTAGTTGGCGCCTTACTTATTTTGCGCAATTTTGATTTATTATGTTTTGAAATTAATTGGGATTTAATTTTCAGATTTTGGCCAGTACTGCTCATTTTTGCTGGCATCAATAGTTTAATTCGAGGTACTTCCAATAACCGTTTTCATTGGTTGATGCCGGTGTTGATGATCTTATTAATTGTTTTATTATGTGTTAAAGGGCTTAGTTGGAATAGCAGCATGGAGCAGCGCGAAACCAATGATTTTAGCGCCACACAAAGTTCGACAGCTCCTACTTTTACAGTAGAAAATTCCAATAATACCCAATTTGCAAGTTTGTATTTTTCTGGCGGCGCTGCACAATTTGTACTAACAGATACCACCCCTTTATTATTTGCAGCTAACATGCCATTGAATGGTAGTGGTTATGTAATGGAACAGGTACAAAATGATTCGATAGAAAACATTTCCTTAAAAATGGATGGGGATGCCAAAATTGATTTAGATGATAAAAAATGGAATGCAAACAAAGTAGATTTATTATTGAATGCCAATCCTATTTGGGACTTAGATTTTGATTTAGGTGCTGGCGAGGTAAATTTCGATTTAAGCAAATATAAGGTTCGTGAATTAGCAATAGATGCTGGTGCTGCATCATTGGATATTAAACTTTCTGATTTACAAAACGCAAAAGTAGTGGTCAATGCAGGGGCCTCGAGTATTATATTAAGAATTCCGAAGAGTATTAATTGTGAATTAAACATTGACGCCGTACTTTCTGCAAAATCTTTAAATGGCTTCGAAAAGGTGGATGAAAATTATTATGTCTACAAATCGACCCTGCCCAATGCTAAAAAAATAGACCTAACAATTGATGCGGGTATTTCTAGTGTAGAAATCATTCAATATTAAATTATTTTTTCCTAAACCTATTAGCCGTTTTTTTGTTATTTTCGTATGCGTTGTAATTAACTTATATTGATTTTGAAAGAGCTAGCAGGTATTTATTGCCCCGATTTATTTACTTATAAAAGGTATTTAACTAGAGAAGTACAAATTGGCAATGTGCCCATGGGTGCGCATCATCCTATCCGTATTCAATCAATGACAACGACTGACACTATGGATACCATTGCCACGGTGGAGCAAACCATTCGAATGGTGGAAGCAGGTTGCGATTATGTTAGAATTACTGCACCAAGTATTAAAGAAGCTGCAAATTTAGCGGCCATCAAAAAAGAATTAATAGCCCGAAATTGTCATGTGCCTTTGGTAGCTGATATTCATTTTACACCTAATGCAGCAGAAGCAGCGGCAAGAATTGTCGAAAAAGTACGCGTGAATCCGGGCAATTATGTCGACAAGAAAAAATTCGAACAGCTTACTTATACGCAATTCGAATACGAAGAAGAAGTGGAACGCATTCGTAAAAGATTTGTACCACTTATTCAAGTTTGTAAAGAATACGGTACTGCCTTAAGAATTGGCACCAATCATGGTTCTTTATCTGATCGAATCATGAGCTGGCATGGTGATACACCGATGGGTATGGTCGAATCTGCAATGGAATTTATTAGAATGTGCGAAGCAGAAAACTTCCATAATTTAGTTGTTTCTATGAAGTCGAGTAATACCCAAGTAATGGTACAAGCTTACCGTTTATTGGTTGCCACCATGACCAAAGAAAACATGAATTATCCTTTGCATTTAGGCGTAACAGAAGCAGGCGATGGCGAAGACGGCAGAATTAAATCTGCGGTTGGCATTGGTACTTTGTTAGCAGATGGTTTAGGTGATACCATTCGCGTTTCTTTAACAGAAGAGCCCGAGCTAGAAGCACCGGTAGCAAAAGCTTTGGCCGATAGGTATGAAAAAT
The DNA here is from genome assembly GCA_947478655.1 of Sphingobacteriales bacterium. Next base: position 2,000 of record CANJWU010000205.1, read on the forward strand.
TAAATACAAATAGTGCAATTGAAAAAGTAGTTATTCCTAGCACATTTAATCCTTATATTCATCATAGAAGAAATACCAATGCAGTTGAAAATGTGGGTGAAAATTTAGTGCCCATTGTGATGGCCGATTTTTCTCAAGAGCCACTGATAGCCGAATTACAATTGTCGAGTATCGGATATATTTATTCCGAAATTTTAGATAAATATTCGATGACCGATCTTGCTGCAGATTGGATTTATTTAGGCAAACACATGCCTCAGTTTAGTTTGCCAGGTAACCTCCGAAAGGTAGTAGATTATGATGTTTGGGAGCAATTTAAATTTTTAGAAAACACCATTCCATTATTTAGCACTGCTAACTATTTAACAATTCAAAATAGCGAATGGCCAATTCATTTAATAGCAGCAAATGCAAATGAATTTACCCCAGCAATTTTTGAAAAAATTAAAAAAGATGCCAAAGCTATAATTTGTTTGCAAGCAAACGAAGACGATAGCTTTGCCGCAATCAGGGCTTTCTTTTTTCAATTAGCCAATCAACAGATTGATTGTCCTGTTATAATTAAAAGAAAATATCAAATAACAGATTTAACCCAATTACAATTACATGCCGCAACAGATTTTGGCGCATTATTAATTGATGGTTATTCCGACGGTGTTTGTATTTCTACTAGTAAAAATATTACGCCTAGAGCAACGAATGCGATTGCCTTTGGTTTGTTACAAGCCAGTCGCATGCGTATTTCTAAAACAGAATATATTTCTTGTCCTTCTTGTGGCAGAACACTTTTCGATTTACAAGAAACCACCCAATTAATTCGATCTAAAACAGATCACCTCAAAGGCTTAAAAATTGGTATCATGGGTTGTATTGTAAATGGTCCTGGCGAAATGGCTGATGCCGATTATGGCTATGTGGGTGCAGGACCTGGCAAAATTACCCTATACAGGGGCATGGATGTGGTTCGCAAAAATGTAAATACAGCCGATGCAGTCGATGGGCTAATAGAAATTATCAAAGAAGATAATTTATGGGTCGAAAAGCCTTAAAAATATAGATTTTTGATTACTTAGTGTACAATCTACAATTATTGTTTATCTTTAGCTCATAAATCAATCAAAATGGCTACAAATATCAAAAGAATTGCAGTTTTAACTTCCGGAGGCGATGCTCCCGGCATGAATGC
>CANJWU010000206.1 GCA_947478655.1 Sphingobacteriales bacterium
GTAATGAAAATTGGACTACACCAAAAATTATATTCATTTGCTTGCTGGTATTTTTGCTGCATTCCAAAATCAAACCCTGTTAACATTCGCCATCTTCTATTCAAATTTATTTGGCTATAAAAATTATTGAATATTCTAAAATCTGATAAAGCACCACGGCTTTCACTTCCAGTATACAGACTCCAATTAAAGTTTACTTTCGCATTTGGAATATATTTAAATTGAGTCCCAAAAGACCTAATAGCCTTGAAGTTTAGCGGATTTATTTTTTGCCATCCGTTTAAAAATAGCGTAGCGAATTCATATTTTTCATTGGGTTTATAAGTAAATTTAAATCCCGTTTCGTAATAAGGAGATTGTTCTGCTAATAATGATCGGGTTAAATTCCAATTATCAAAAGCAACACTGCTTTCAAAACCAATATGGGAAGGTATAATACCAGCTGTTAAGTAGATTGTTTTTTTATTATTTAATGCAACATTGATATTTGCTTCTAAAATATTTTTTGCGAATTTAGATTCATTAGCATAATTATCTTGCACATAGGTGCCCGCATGCAAGGCAAGATTCATTTCTATTTTTGGGCTACTTAATTTAAACTTAAGACTTGATTGATTGAAACGAAGCTGGTTATTTCTATTATAATTATAATAAAAGGTCTGCCTTTCTCCTTTTTGAGTTTGATTAAAGTCTGTTACAAAATACGCTTCAGAATAGCCAGAAACAGTCAATTTAAACTTGTGTATATCATTTGCTAATTGTGCATTTAATTTGGACGAAAACAAGCCAAAAACAAGTAAAAAAGTGGCTTTTTTAGCAAACATTATTGTATTTTTATTGTTCAAAGTATAGCAATTACATCAAAAATAAGAAACATAATAATAATACCGATATGAGTACTGAAAACAAATGCCCTTTTAACCACGGGGAAGTTAAGAAAAGCGCTGGTGGTGGCACTAGCAACCGCGATTGGTGGCCTAACCTTTTAAACTTAAATGTTTTGCGCATGCATAGTAACTTATCTAACCCAATGGGCGAAGATTTTGATTATGCAAAAGCATTTCAAGCACTAGATTTTAAAACATTAAAAGCAGAGATTAACGAATTAATGGTTACCTCGCAAGATTGGTGGCCTGCAGATTATGGACATTATGGTCCATTGTTTATTCGTATGGCATGGCATAGTGCAGGTACCTATCGTACTAGTGATGGTAGAGGTGGCGCAGGTGCAGGAACACAAAGATTTGCACCTTTAAATAGTTGGCCAGATAATGCCAATTTAGATAAAGCAAGATTATTGCTATGGCCTATCAAACAAAAATATGGTAAAAATATTTCTTGGGCAGATTTAATGATTTTAGCAGGTAACTGTGCATTAGAATCTATGGGTTTTGAAACTTTTGGATTTGCTGGCGGTAGAGCCGATGTATGGGAACCAGAAGAAGATATTTATTGGGGTTCGGAAGCAGAATGGTTAGCAGACAAAAGATATACTGGCGATCGTGATCTAGAAAATCCTTTAGCTGCGGTGCAAATGGGCTTAATTTATGTAAACCCACAAGGACCAAACGGAGTGCCTGATCCATTGGCTTCGGCAAGAGATATCCGCGAAACATTTGGCAGAATGGCCATGAACGATGAAGAAACTGTTGCATTAATTGCAGGTGGTCATACTTTTGGTAAAACACACGGCGCTGCAGATCCAAGTAAATACGTTGGTCCAGAACCAGCAGGTGCAGATATTACAGAACAAGGTTTAGGTTGGAAAAATTCTTTTGAAAGTGGTAATGGTGAATACACAATTACCAGTGGATTAGAAGGAGCTTGGACAACAACACCAACGCAATGGAGTAATAACTATTTTGAAAACCTATTTGGTTACGAATGGGAATTAACAAAAAGCCCTGCAGGTGCGCACCAGTGGAAGCCTAAAAACGACGGAGGTGCTGGCACCGTTCCAGACGCGCATAACAAATCAAAATCGCATGCGCCAATGATGTTGACGAGCGACATTGCTTTAAGAGTGGATCCTCTTTACGAACCAATCTCTAGACGCTTTTACGAAAACCCAGATCAATTTGCAGACGCATTTGCAAGAGCATGGTATAAATTAACGCACCGTGATATGGGCCCTCGTGCTTTACACTTAGGACCAGAAGTACCAAGCGAAGAAATTATTTGGCAAGATCCAATTCCGGTTAACAATCACAAATTAGCCGATGCAGATATTGCTTCTTTAAAAGCTAGTGTAATGGCATCCGGATTATCTATTTCCGAATTAGTAAGCACAGCCTGGGCATCTGCATCTACCTTCCGTGGATCCGATAAACGTGGCGGCGCAAATGGTGCACGCATTCGTTTAGCTCCACAAAAAGATTGGAAAGCAAATAATCCATCGCAATTAGCTAAAGTATTAACTGCATTAACAAATATTCAAACTGCATTCAATGCCAATGGAAAATATGTTTCGATGGCAGACTTAATTGTAATTGCGGGTAACGCAGCAATTGAGCAAGCAGCACACCATGCAGGTCATGAAGTGAACGTTTCATTTATTGCAGGAAGAGGCGATGCAAGCCAAGCACAAACTGATGTAGATTCGTTTGCATTTTTAGAACCAAAAGCAGATGGTTTTAGAAACTATAAACAACAAAATTTAATCGCAACGGCCGAAGAATTATTAGTAGACCGCGCACAATTACTTACCTTAACTGCACCAGAAATGACTGCTTTAGTTGGCGGTTTGCGTGTATTAAATACAAATTTTGATCATTCCAATCATGGTGTATTTACTAAAAACGCAAACACCCTTTCAAACGATTTCTTTGTCAATTTATTAGACATGAATATTACTTGGAAAGCAAACTCTGCTAGCTCAGATGCATTTGAAGGACGCGACAGAAAAACTGGCGAATTAAAATGGACAGGTTCAAGAGTTGATTTAATTTTTGGTTCAAACTCAGAGCTCAGAGCTATTGCAGAGGTTTACGCTTCTGCAGATGCAAAGTCGAAATTTGTAAATGACTTTGTTGCCGCTTGGTCTAAAGTGATGCACTTAGATCGCTTTGATTTAAAATAATCTAACTCCCCTAAATTAGGAGGGTACTTTGTCTAAAATTTAAAGTCCCGGAATGAATTTTCGGGACTTTTTTTATTCCTCCAAAACTAAAATAAACTTCAA
>CANJWU010000207.1 GCA_947478655.1 Sphingobacteriales bacterium
GCCGCGCAATTAAAAAAATGGATTGAGCTAGTAGGTTGGGAAGCATTGGTAAATAAAAAAGGAACTACTTGGCGTATGCTCGACGCCGAAACGCAAGCCAGCATTACCTCAGAGAAAAAGGCCATTGCCTTAATGATCGAGAAAACATCGGTAATTAAACGCCCGATTATTGAAAATGGCAGCAAAATTATTTTAGGTTTCGACGAAGAAACTTATCGTACGCAAATCAAAAAGAAATAATGTTGCGTAAAACCTTTATTGCATTTTTATTTTTTTGTAGCAGTATTTTTTCGCTGCAGGCGCAAGAATTGCAAGCGCAAAAATTTAAAGCAGGCGATATCGTTTTTCAAGACTTACAATGTGGCCAATTATGCGATGCCATTAATGCCGTTACCAAAGGCTACCAAGGCAAAGATTTTTCGCATGTGGGCATTGTGGTGAATTACCAAAATCAATTAGGAGTGATCGAAGCCATTGGCAGCAAGGTACAATTCACCAGCCTAAATATTTTTTTAGGTAGAAGCTTTGATACAACTGGTAAACCGCTTGTAATAGCAGGAAGACTCAAAAAGAAATACCAAAAAAGTATCGAAAATGCCTGCAACTTGGCCATTGCAAGTATGGGCATCCCTTACGATGATCGTTTTTTACCCAACAACGATTCGCTTTATTGTTCGGAGCTGATTTATGCCGTTTTCTTAGATGCAGCAAAAGAAAAGCCGCTTTTTAAATGTCAGCCCATGACTTATAAACAACCTGGCAGCGAGGCATTTTTTCCGGCATGGATTGATTACTACGCGCAATTGCATAGCGCTATTCCAGAAGGTAAAATGGGCTTAAACCCAGGCCTGATCTCGCGTTCAAGCAAAATCAAAATTATTTACCAATACGGTACTTGGCTGCAATAAGCCATCGAACCTACACTAATTTGCCTTTTCAAGCGTTTTTTGATCAAGAAATGTGGAAATCTCCTTGCCTAATTTTGAAGGTTTTGCTTTCGAAAATAATAGATTTGTTATTATCCATTTGACAAGTATTTATGATGAGAAGAACAGTTATTGCAGCAGCCCTCAGCTTACTTTTAGTTCAAAATAACTTTGCGCAACAAAGCGCCAAAAATATCGACCCCGATAAAATTTATAAAGAAGCCCTCAATTTATACGATAACAGAAAATTTGTTGCCGCTCATAAACTTTTCGAAGAGGTAGAAAAAGCCATCGATCAACAAAAAGACGAGAAAGACAGCAAAGACATTTCGTTGTTAAGAATCAATGCAGAATTTTATGCAGCGGTTTGTGGGCTCGAATTATACAATGACAATGCCGTTAATTTATTATTGCATTTTGTAACGCATTATCCCGAAAATCCAAATGCCAAACTCGCTTCTTTCGAATTAGGAAATTTTTATTACCGCCAGGCCAATTACCCAGATGCCATAGATTGGTATAATAAAACCGACCCGAGTACTTTTTCTGCTAACCAACGTTTAGAGTATCATTTTAGAAATGGTTATGCTTTATTTCAAGAAAAAAAATTCGATAAAGCCATTGTTAATTTAAAACGCGTAAAAAGCAATACCTCTAAATACGCCTACCCTGCTACCTATTACGAAGGTTTAGCCTATTACGAAATAAAGAAATACAAAGAGGCACTTGCAAGTTTGAGCAAGCTCAAAGATTCTAAAACATACGCCGAAGTAATTCCTTATACCATTATCAAAATCAATTACGATTTAAAAAGCTATGAAGAATTATTAAGTTATACTGCTGGAATTTTAAATACACCCAAATTACAAAACGAAAGAGAAATTTTAGTACTTGCCGCTTCGAGCGCAAACATGGCTAAGAAATTTGAATTGGCTATTAACTATTATGAGCTTGCGCGAAAAAAACAAGCGCTCAACGACCAAGAAAGTTACGAATTAGCCAATGCCTATTTTCAATCGGGTAAATTTGCAGAAAGCATTAAAACAACCGAACAAATTGCAGAACGAAAAAATATTTACAGCCAGTATGCGCTGTATTTAATGGGCCATAGCTATATCGGCATCAACGATAAGCAATCGGCGCGTAATGCCTTTTGGAAATCGGGCAGGTTGCCTTTCGAAAACAACGTAAAGGAAGAAGCCAATTTTAACTATGGTAAATTGTCTTACGAATTACAATTCAACCAAACTGCTATTGAAACTTTTCAAGCATTTTTAAAGAAATATAAAAAATCGGCACATGTGAACGAAGCCGCTTCGATTTTAGGCGAGGCTTTGCTTTCAACTAAAAACTACAAAGAAGCCATTGTAATTTTAGAAGGACTCGAAGAAAAATCGACGGCATCTAATTTAGCTTTACAAAAAGTAAACTATTACAGAGGCATCGAACTCATCAACAATAACGAGCTAAAAGAAGCCATTGCATTACTCAATAAAGCAAATTTATTAAATGGCGATAAAACCATTTCAGCCAATGCGAATTACTGGAAAGCCGATTGCTATTATCAATTAGCCGATTACGACAATGCCTTGAAATTCTTTTCGCTATACAACCAATCTGCTGCTGCAGCGCCAGACTTAGCCAATTTAGTGAACTACCAATTGGGCTATACTTATTTCAAAAAAGAAGAATATAAATCGGCCTTATTTTATTTCGATAAATTTTTAAAAGGAATAGATAGAGCTAGTGTAATTGATAATAAGAAAATAAATGATGCTACGTTAAGACTTGCCGATGGTTATTTTGTAATTAAGGATTACGACAAAGCTTTATTCTCTTACAACAAGATTGCCAACGATCACATTGGTGGTACCGACTATGCTTTATTTCAAAAAGGAATTATTTTAGGTTTACAAGGCAAACAAAACGATAAAATTGTAACACTGAAACAAGTGTTAAATAACTATACCAAATCGGCTTACGCCGACGATGCTACATTTGAAATTGCGAATAGCTATTTCAGTATGAATAACAATAGCGATGCTACTTTATACTTTAACAATTTAATTCAATTGTATCCGAACTCGAGGTATGTAGCTAAAGCGCGCTTAAGTTTAGGTTTGATTTATTATAACGAAGAAAAAGATGAATTGGCTTTGAGTAGTTATAAAGCCATCATAGCCGAATACCCGGGCAGCGAAGAAGCGAAAGAAGCTTTACTAGCCATCAAAAATATTTATGTTGATGCAGGTAC
>CANJWU010000208.1 GCA_947478655.1 Sphingobacteriales bacterium
CATAGAAACCCACGTTTCCTAAACCTTGTACAATTACTTTTTTACCTTCTAAGCCAACTGATAAGCCTAATTTTTTCATGTCTTCGCTTACGCTAACGCATTCACGAACTGCATAAAAAATTCCTCTACCAGTTGCTTCTCTTCTACCATTGATACCCGATTGTGAAATTGGTTTACCCGTAACACAAGCACTAGCATCTAATGAACCTGGGTTCATGGCTGCATAGGTATCAACAATCCAAGACATTTCGCGTTCGCCTGTTCCATAATCTGGAGCGGGTACATCGATGCCTGGACCAATGAAATTTTTCTTAATTAATTCTGAAGTATAACGACGGGTAATGTTTTCTAATTGATCGACGGTGTAATTTTTTGGATTAATTTTTACTCCACCTTTTGCTCCACCAAATGGAACATTTACAACAGCACATTTGTATGTCATTAAAGCAGCTAGTGCCATCACTTCATCTTCATTTACCATTTCGCTGTAACGAATACCACCCTTAGTTGGTAATTTGTGTTGAGAGTGTTCTACTCTCCACGCATCGATTACTTCGAATTGACCATTTCCTTTTCGAATCGGAAATTGAAAACGATAAACACTATTACATGTTTTAATTTGATTCAACAACCCTTGAGGGTGCGGTGTAAAGCGAGCTGCTTTATCGAAAAACGAACATACATCTCCGAAGAAATGTACTTCTGGTTCAGCTTTTTTTGCTTTTACGGTTTTAGCCATAAATAATAAATCTAGTTAATGATAGGTTTTTGTTTTGTTTGAATAAATTATGGAGCAAATGTTTGATTAATAATTAGGATTAGCAAATTATTTATGCTCTTTTTCCAATTTAGAGAGTCTTTTATCAATTGAAAAAAGATAAATCGCTAAGCCAATGAATACTACAGAAATAGTTCCTATGACTACATAGATTTTTCCGGAGCTCCTAAGCAAATCAGCCATTTCTACTGGTGCTGCTGTTGGCGCTTGTGCAAATGCCCATTGAACCACAAAGGTTAATAAACATAAAATAAAGATTTTTTTCATTGTAAAATATTAGTTTTCAAGTATTTGATTAGTAATTTGTAATAAACGAACCCTGATTTGCATCACCCAAACGCCCATTAATACCCATCCAATAACTGCTGGATAAAATACCATGCGCATTTGATTGTCCATATCGTATTTATTGAAACCTGGATTTCCGCCATTGCCTGGATGTAAAGAATCGGTTAAACGAGGTAATATAAAGAGTAATACAATCATGACAGGAAAGGCGAAAACGCTATATACTGCAGAGATTTTCGCTCTTTTTTGTGCTTCGTCTAGCGAGCCTCTTAATACAAAATAGGCTAAGTAAACCAACATGCCAATAGCCGCACTATTTTGCTTTGGATCGTTGCTCCAAGCTTCTCCCCAGGTAAATTTAGCCCAAAGCATTCCGGTTAATAAACCCAAAATACCTAAAAACAAACCCACATTGGCCGCTTCTACCGCTATATTATCGTGGTGCTCATTACCTGATGATAAATATTTGATACTATAAACCGCATTGAAAACAAACAAAACCACCATGGCAAACCACATGGGTACATGGTAATAAATATTGCGAATGGTTTCGTGTAATATTGGTAAGACAGGCACTCTGCCCATTAAGCCTTGAAATAGTGAAAAAAGGACTAAGACTACGCCTAAAATTTTCCACCAATCTGATTTTATTTTCATGTGTAAATATTAAAAATTAATCTCGCCAAATGTAAGGAAATAACAACAAAGAAACCGCGAATACAATGATATTTATCAACAGCAATACCCCTATTTCATTTGCACTACTTGCCCTGTCTATTCCGTCCATTGCGTTCTTGGCTAATTTGATTAAAAGCATAAGCAATGGAACGATAACTGGGAAGCTAAGAATTGCCATTAAGGTACTGTTGTTATTGGCTTTAGAAGCGATAGCAGAAACCATAGTAAACATGCTAGAAAAACTTAAACCACCTAAAGCCACAGCCAATAAATAATAGGCAAAATCTTGTATCGGATTGTTAAAAACTACGGTGTAAAAAAACAAACAAATAAATGCGATAAGACTCATCAAAATTAAATTATAAATGATTTTTGATAAGATTAAAGCAGCTGGATTAACAATAGTATAATAGTATAAATACCTGCTGCGATTTTCTTGCATAAAACTTTTTGCAATGGCATTAATGGAGGTAAATAAAAGGATAATCCAGAATAAGGCATTCCAGGTAATTGGATCGATTTTTTTGAAACTTAAATAGCAGATAAAAACGGTGGCAAACACATAGATCAAAATGCCATTTAAGGCATATTTTGACCTCCATTCCATTAAAAACTCTTTGCGAATTAAAGTAGTTGTTTCTTTGATAAATGCCATAAGCAAATATAAGACATTTGGGCATTGTTTATTGCTTTTATCCAAGCAAAATCACTATTTTTGGTTATTCGGCAGCAATCCGAAATTTCTGATATGTTTAAAAAATTATTAATTGCCAATAGAGGCGAAATTGCTTTGCGCATAATGCGTTCTGCCAAAGAAATGGGAATTCAAACCGTAGCAGTTTATTCTGAAGCGGATCGTTTATCGCCTCATGTTCGTTATGCAGACGAAGCTGTTTTTATTGGCCCTGCTGCTTCTAATCAATCGTATTTAGTTTTTGATAAAATAATTGATGCTTGTAAACAAACAGGCGCCCAAGCCATTCATCCTGGATATGGATTTTTATCCGAAAATGCTGCATTTGCCAGAAGGGTAAAACAAGAAGGTTTAATATTAGTAGGCCCTTCGCCAGAAGCCATGGAAATTATGGGAAATAAATTATCGGCCAAAGCAGCTGCTAAAAAATACCAGATTCCAATGGTACCCGGAACCGAAGAAGCCATTCAAGATATTGCCGTTGCTAAATTAAGAGCCGAGGAAGTAGGTTTCCCTATTTTAATTAAAGCGGCTGCAGGTGGCGGTGGTAAAGGGATGCGCATTGTAGAGAACACCGCCGACTTTGAAGAGCAAATGAATTTAGCGGTAAGCGAAGCGATTTCTTCTTTTGGTGATGGTGCGGTATTTATTGAAAGATATGTGAGTTCGCCACGCCATATTGAGATCCAAGTTTTAGGCGACACCAAAGGAAATATTGTGCATTTATTCGA
>CANJWU010000209.1 GCA_947478655.1 Sphingobacteriales bacterium
ATTCGACTATTCATGTGTTCATGGATTAATGGCTGCCAAAGAATGTGGTTACGAATCAATCATGATCAACTGTAACCCCGAAACAGTTTCTACCGATTTTAACATGGCAGATAAATTATATTTTGAACCTGTTTTTTGGGAACATGTTAGAGAAATTATTGAGTTAGAAAAACCAATTGGCGTAGTGGTACAGTTAGGCGGACAAACTGCTTTAAAAATGGCAGAGAAATTGCATGCCGCAGGTATTAAAATTTTAGGTACCTCTTACGACAACATGGATATTGCAGAAGACCGTGGACGTTTTTCAGATTTACTAAAAGAGATGGGCATTCCATATCCAAAATATGGTGTTGCAGAAAGTGCAGAAGAAGCCATATTGGTAGCAAAAGAAGTAGGTTACCCGGTATTAGTAAGACCAAGCTATGTATTAGGCGGGCAAGGCATGAGCATTGTGATTAACGATGATGAATTAGAAAAAGCCGTAGTAAAACTCTTAAGAGATATTCCAGGAAATAGAATTTTAATTGACCATTTTTTAGACAGAGCAGAAGAAGCAGAATCGGATTCGATTTGTGATGGAGAGGATGTGCATATTATTGGTATGATGGAACACATTGAGCCTGCGGGAATTCACTCAGGCGATTCGAGTGCCGTTTTACCACCATTTAATTTATCAAAAAATGTAATGGATAAAATGGAAGACTATAGTATTAAACTAGCCAAAGCATTAAATGTACTTGGTTTATTAAATATTCAGTTTGCCATTAAAAACGAAGAAGTGTTTGTGATTGAAGCAAACCCAAGAGCATCTAGAACCGTGCCTTTCATAGCCAAAGCATACGATGTTCCTTACATCAATTATGCTGCGAAAATAATGTATGGCGAAAATAAATTGAAAGATTTTACCATCGAAAGAAAATTAACTGGCTACGCCATTAAAGAACCCGTATTCTCTTTTCATAAATTCCCAGAAGTTAAAAAAGAATTAGGTCCAGAAATGAGATCAACAGGAGAAGCCATTCGATTTATCAAAGATTTAGAAGACCCTTATTTTAGACAATTGTACAAAGAGAAATCAATGTACTTATCTAAATAATTAAGCTAACAATTGATAAATAGCTGGAAGACCTCGACCAATTTGGTCGTAGTCTAATCCATATCCAACCACAAATAGTGGCTCAATTTCAAACCCAACATAATCTGGTTTGATTGGATGCACTAATGCTGCGGGTTTAAATAACAAACTGGCCACAGCAATGCTAGCTGGATTTTTTTGTTGAAAATGTTGCAACAAAAATTGTATAGTATTTCCGGTATCAATAATATCCTCGATAATTATGATATCTTTTGCTGCTATTGAATCCGTAATGTCTAAAGCTAATTCACAGCTTCCTGTACTATTTACTCCTTCGTAAGAATTTACTTTTATGCAAGCTAAGCTTGCATCAATCGTTAATAAACGCATTAAATCTGCGGTAAAAAATAAAGCACCAGACAAAACAGAAATTAAAACAGGCTTTCTGCCTTCATAATCGGCCGAAATTTGCTTCGCAAGTGCTGCGACTCTATTTTGTATGCTTTCTTCAGAAATAAATGCCTGGAAGTTTTTATCTTTAATTTTTATCATAGTATAAAATTAATTTAAAATTTTTAAATAAATGGAATATCAATTACACAGTTTAAAAAATGGCATCAGGGTATTGCATAAAAAAAGCAATGCCAATGACATTAGCCATTGCTGTGTAGTGATTAATACTGGCGCAAGAGAAGAAGACCAAGATAAAGTTGGATTAGCTCATTTTTTAGAACACTTGTTTTTTAAAGGTACCGCAAACAGAAATACAAACCAGATTTTAAACAGGCTCGAAGTAGTTGGAGGCGACATCAATGCATATACTACAAAAGAGCACACTTGTATACATGCTTCATTTTTAAATCAGCACCTGGATAGAGCTGCAGAGCTAATTAGCGATATATTATTTCATTCCACATTTCCGGAAAAAGAAATTCACAAAGAAAGAGGCGTAATTTTAGACGAGATTGATTCTTATTTAGATTTGCCAGAAGAAGCCATACAAGATGATTTTGAAGGATTGCTGTTTAAAGGACATGCTTTAGGTAATAATATATTAGGGACGGCTGAAACCGTCAATAAAATAAATAAAAAAGATGTCATTCAATTTCTTAAAAATAATTACCATACCGATGAGATTATTTTTGCAGTAGATGGCGGAAACGATTTTCAAAAAATAATCGCTGTTGCAGAAAAATATTTTGGTCACATCAAAACTAATTTAAGGAATTTTAAAAGGCTAAAAGCCAAGAAAAATAAAGCCATACAAGTCGTAAAAAATAAATCAATTATTCAGTCTCATGCCATTATTGGAAGCCAATGTTATGGAAATATGCATCCTCAAAAAACCGCTATGTTGTTATTAAACAACTATTTGGGAGGCCCTGGCATGAGCGCTAAATTAAATTTAGAAATCAGAGAAAAACAAGGTATTTGTTATACAATAGAATCTAATTATATTCCTTTTTCGGACACCGGCATATTCAGTATTTACATGGGTACCGACAAAGAAAAAATGGAACGCTGTCAAAAATTGGTATTGAAAGAATTAAAAAAACTATGCGATAAAAAATTAGGCGCCATTAGTTTACATCAAGCAAAACAAAAGTTTATTGGTCAAATATCGCTAGCTGAAGAAAATAGGTTGTCTGTGATCATTTCATTAGCAAAAAATATTATAGAAGAAGGCAAAGCAGATTCGCTTACAGAAATTTATAAAAAAATAAATTTAGTTAGTGCGCAAGATATACTTAGTGTGGCCAACGAAATATTATCTCCAGTAAATCTAAGTTCACTTACCTTTTTACCCGAATCATAATGGAATTTTTAGCACAAAATCTTGCAAATTATATTGTAGCGCATACCAGCGAATCGGATATATTATTGCAGGAATTAGAAAGAGAAACCAATCTGAAAGTTTTAATGCCTCGCATGATATCTGGCCATTTCCAGGGAAGAGTCTTAAGTATGCTTTCTAAAATGATTCGACCTAAAAATATATTAGAAATAGGCACTTATACAGGCTATTCGGCGCTGTGCTTAGCAGAGGGCTTAACGCCAGAGGGCCAGCTACTCACCATAGATATCAAT
>CANJWU010000210.1 GCA_947478655.1 Sphingobacteriales bacterium
AAAAGATCTTTGGTGATTATTTTATCCGACTTTTTTCAAAAAAATGAAAACCATGAGCAGATGTTTGCCGCATTGCAGCATTTAAAATACAATCAAAACGAAGTGGTTTTATTTCATGTAATGGATGAAAAAACAGAGCTTGATTTAAATTTTAATACCCAACAAATTGAATTTGTTGATATAGAAAATGGCGAGGTTTTAAAGTTAAATACCAATAGTATTCAGCAACATTACCAAGATAGCATTAAAGCATATTTAACCGAATTGCAAGCAAAGTGTTATCAATATAAAATTGATTTTGTGCCTTGCAACATTACTCAGGGATTTGACAAGATCTTGATTAACTTTTTAATTAAGCGCAGTAAAATGCATTAATTTTTAGCGGAAATTTTTTCGAGGGCAGCAAGTATAATGGCACAAGCCGATTTAATTTCTTCTGTGCTAATCGTCAATGGGGGTGCTATTCTCATCGAATCGCCACAATGTAAAAACCAATCTACAATAAGGCCATTTTCGATACATTCATCTATTACTTTTTTATTGAATTCGAAATCTTTTAATTGCATAGCAAGCATTAATCCTTGCCCTCTAACCGCAATTATTTCGGGATGAATAAGTAATGATTTAAATAAATCTCCTTTTTCAATAACACTTTCAATTAAGTTTTCTGATTCCAGCACATCGAGGGTTGCCAGTGCAGCCGCACAATTGATGGGGTGTCCGCCAAATGTAGTGATATGACCAAGTATAGGATTTTCTTTGAGGCTATTCATGATATTTGGCGAAGAAATAAATGCGCCAATAGGCATACCGCCTCCTAATGCTTTTGCCAAAACCAAAATATCGGGAACAATATCGTAATGCTCGAATGCTGTAAATTTTCCGCTTCGTCCAATACCGCATTGTATTTCATCTAATACCAATAAAGTGCCGGTTTCGCTGCATTTTGCGCGAAGTGCTTTCCAATATGCTTTGTTTGCAATTTTAATGCCTGCTTCGCCTTGTATGGTTTCTATAAATACAGCAGCAGTTTTAGTACTGATATTTTCGAGCGATGTTATTTCTCCAAACTCCATAAAACGAATATCGGGTAATAATGGACGGTAGGCTTGTTTATAAGATTCGTTACCCATAATACTTAAAGCGCCGTGGGTGCTTCCATGATAGGAGTTTTTACAGGCAATAATTTCGGATCTACCGGTATATCTTTTGGCTAGTTTCATGGCGCCTTCAATGGCTTCGGAGCCCGAGTTCACTAAATAGACATTAGACAAGTTGGGAGGCAATAGCGAAGCTAATTTTGCAGCCAAAAGGGTTTGGGGCGTTTGAATATACTCGCCATAAACCATTAAATGTAAATAGCGGTCTGCTTGATTTTTAATGGCATCAATTACCTTAGGGTGTCTGTGGCCAATAGAACTTACGCCAATTCCAGCAATAAGGTCGAGGTATTTTTTACCTGCTTGGTCAAACAGATATAATCCTTGGGCATGGGTAATTTCAAGCGACAAAGGAAAATCTGTTGTTTGCGCATTATGGTTTAAAAAAAGCTGCCTCAAGTTTAACATATTCAAAAATACAAATAATCTCTAAAGGATTGTTAAATTTGAAATATGGTCCAAGAATTTTCTACTACCGCAAATGCTCATTTTCGCTGGATAGATATTGTCAATCCAAGTTTAGCAGAGTTACAAAATGTGGCTGCTGAATTTAATTTACATGCCACTTCTGTTCAAGATTGTTTAGATCCAGATCACTTACCTAAGGTGGAGGAATTTGAACATTTCTTATTTATTATTACTCGCATTTTTGATCAGGAACAAAAGTCTGATGCCGATACCATTCAAGAAGTAAGCAGAAAGATTGCAATTTTTTGTGGGAAGGATTTCATCATCACAATACATAGAAGTGAGCAACCATTTTTGGCAATTTTACACGAGAAAAATGTATTACAAAATAAGTGCAAAGACGTCATGCATTTACTTTATTTAATCATGAATAAGATAATTCAATCTTACGAACAAACAGAAGATTTGTTGGCGGCAGAAATTGATTTTTACGAATCAAAAATATTCTTAAAATCACGTGTACCTAATTTATTAAAGAATCTGTATCAAATTAAAAGAAAATCTTCGGTGATTTCTAGAATCCTATTTCTTTCGAAATCCATTGTACATAGGCTTCAGGAAGGAGAACGTAGAGATCCGTTATACCGCGATGTGCTCGATAATTTTATTCAAATAGAAACCGGTTACGATCAAATTAATGAACAAATCAACAATTTACTTTCCTTATATCTTTCTATTTCGGCTCAGCGCACCAACGAAGTGATTCGCGTGTTAACCATATTCTCCGTTTTCTTTATGCCTTTAACTTTTATTGTTGGAATTTATGGCATGAACTTTAAAGTCATGCCAGAAATTGAATGGCAATATGGTTATGCATATGCAATAGTGCTAATGGTTGCAGTAACCATCGCCATTTATTTTTGGTTTAAAAGAAAAGGGTGGTTATAAATTAATTACCTGCGTGCCATTACTTTTTGTACCGCCTCTACAATATTAATTGCATCTAAGCCGTATTTTGTCATCAATTGATCTGGCGTACCGCTTTCTCCAAAGGTATCGTTAACGGCAACCATTTCGATCGGTGCTGGGAAATGCGTTGCTAATAATTGCGCAATGCTGTCGCCCAATCCACCATTTTTTTGATGTTCTTCTGCAGTAACTACACACCTTGTTTTTTTAACAGATTGTATGATAGCCTGCGCGTCTAGCGGTTTAATAGTATGTATATTGATGATTTCGGCATTGATACCCATTTCTGCTAATTGTTGACCTGCTTCGATGGCTTTCCATACTAAATGGCCAGTCGCAAAAATACTTACATCTTTTCCTTCGTTTAGCATCAGCGCTTTTCCAATTTCAAACACTTGATCTGCTGGTGTAAAATTAGGAACAGTAGGTCTACCAAAGCGTAAATAAACAGGACCTTCGTGTGCCGCAATGGCAATGGTTGCTGCTTTAGTTTGATTGTAATCGCAAGGATTAATGACGGTCATGTTCGGTAACATTTTCATCAAACCAATGTCTTCTAATATTTGATGTGTTGCACCGTCTTCGCCTAAAGTTAAGCC
>CANJWU010000211.1 GCA_947478655.1 Sphingobacteriales bacterium
TTATGTGCTGGTGCAGAAGGAAAACGCGCGGCCTTAACACATTCGAGAGTGATGATTCACCAACCAATGGGCGGTGCAGAAGGACAAGCTTCCGATATCGAAATTACCGCAAGAGAAATTGGTAAATTGAAAAAAGAATTATACGATATTATTGCAAAACATTCAAAGCAACCTTACGAAAAAGTGTGGGAATGTTCGGATCGTGATTATTGGATGATAGCCCACGAAGCCAAAGCGTTTGGTATGATTGACGAAATTTTAGGAAGTGTTCCAACCGAACCAGCAAAATAATGGCAAAGCAATCAAAAGATTTAAAATGTTCGTTTTGTGGTTCTGGGAAACAAGAATCGATGATGTTGATTGCGGGTATAGATGCCCATATATGTGAAAAGTGTATTCAACAAGCGAGTACAATTATTACAGAAGAAACCAGCGCTAAAAACAATGCAAACTTAAATGCCAGTATTAAATTAGCGAAGCCAAAAGATATCAAAGCGCATTTAGATCAATATGTAATTGGCCAAGATGAAGCAAAAAAAATATTAGCCGTTGCGGTTTATAATCATTACAAAAGATTGGCTCAAAAATCTTCTGCTGACGAGGTAGAAATTGAAAAGTCTAATATGATTATGATTGGCGAAACAGGAACGGGTAAAACATTATTAGCGCGTACCATTGCTAAAACTTTGCAAGTTCCATTTTGTATTGTGGATGCAACTGTTTTAACAGAAGCTGGATATGTGGGTGAAGATGTAGAAAGTATTTTAACGCGTTTGCTGCAAGCGGCAGATTACAATGTGGCCGCGGCTGAGCGAGGAATTGTCTATATCGATGAAATTGATAAAGTAGCTCGTAAAAGCGACAATCCATCCATAACCAGAGATGTTTCGGGTGAAGGTGTTCAACAAGCATTATTGAAAATTTTAGAAGGTACCATGGTGAATGTTCCGCCACAAGGTGGAAGAAAACACCCTGACCAAAAAATGATTGCCATTAACACCAGCAATATATTATTTATTTGTGGTGGTGCATTCGACGGAATTGATAAAAAAATTGCGAGAAGAATGCAAACGCAAGCCATTGGATATGCTATAGAAAAAGAGCAAATTGCATTTGATAAAGAAAATTTATTGAAATATGTAACGCCTCAAGATTTAAAAAGTTTTGGATTAATTCCTGAGCTTATTGGTCGATTACCAGTGCTCACACACCTTAATCCGCTTGATCAAACTACCCTTCGTGCTATTTTAACAGAGCCCAAAAACTCTTTGGTCAAACAATATCAAAAGCTTTTCGAATACGAACAAATTGAATTAAGTTTCGATTCGGATGTTTTAGATTTTGTAGTAGAAAAAGCCATGACTTACAAATTAGGTGCAAGGGGATTGCGCTCTATTTTAGAAGCCATTATGATTGATGCGATGTTTGAAATGCCTTCAGAAAAAAATATAAAAGTATTGCATATAAATTTGGGTTATGCTTTAGAGAAGTTCAATAAATCGGAAATCACTAAAATGAAAGTGGCATAAACAATTCAATAACATCAATATGAAAACAAAAGAAGAAATTGTTGAGAATTGGTTGCCTAGGTATACAGGTAGAGCCTTAGAAGATTTTACACCTTATATTCTGCTGACAAATTTTTCGCAATACCTTCAGTTGTTTTCAGAAATGTACAAAGTGCCTATTATGGGCGAAGGCAAACCCATGCAAAGTGTTTCTGCTAACGGAATAACTATTATTAATTTTGGAATGGGCAGTGCAATGGCCGCCACTGTGGTCGATTTATTGAGTGCGATCAATCCAAAAGCAGTTTTATTTTTAGGTAAATGCGGTGGCTTAAAAAAGAAAAATAAAATCGGCGATTTGGTTTTACCCATTGCCGCAATTAGAGGCGAAGGTACATCTAACGATTATTTTCCAGCAGAAGTTCCTGCCTTACCTTCGTTTGCCTTACAAAAGGCTATATCTACTTCCATTAGAGAATTAGCATTAGATTATTGGACCGGAACAGTGTATACCACTAACCGTCGCATTTGGGAGCATGATGAAGTTTTCAAAGAATATTTAATCAAATTAAGAGCCATGGCTATTGATATGGAAACGGCAACCATTTTTATTACTGGTTTCCATAATGAAATACCAACTGGCGCTTTATTACTTGTATCCGATCAACCGATGATTCCAGAAGGGGTGAAGACTTCCGAAAGTGATATCATGGTCTCTGCAAATTTCGTAAAAAACCACTTAGCCGTTGGCATTCGATCGCTTGAACAGCTTATTAATAATGGGCAAACAGTCAAGCATCTACAGTTTTAAATAATCAATAACCAATCATTTTTCTTAGCTTTGCAAAAAAATAAAGAATTATGATTGCTGTTGCTAATTTATCGCTGAAATATGGTAAGCGCGTGCTTTTCGAAGAAGTAAATGTAAAATTTACACCTGGTAATTGCTATGGTGTAATAGGTGCCAATGGTGCTGGAAAATCTACTTTTCTTAAAATACTTTCGGGAGATATCGATTCTACTACAGGACATGTTAACATTACGCCAGGCGAGCGCATCGCTGTTTTAAGACAAAATCATTACGAATTCGACGAAGTTTCTGTTTTGCAAACCGTGATTATGGGTCATCAAAAACTCTGGTCAATTATGCAAGAAAAGGAAGCATTATATGCCAAGCCAGATTTTAATGATGCCGATGGCGAACGCGTTTCTGAACTCGAAGGGCAATTTGCAGAAATGAACGGATGGAATTTAGAATCTGATGCCGCTGCTTTATTAAGCGGATTAGGTATTAAAGAAGAAACTCATTCAAAATTAATGCAAGAGCTTGCGGGTAACGAAAAGGTGAGGGTATTATTAGCACAAGCTTTATTTGGTAACCCCGATGTTTTATTACTCGATGAGCCTACCAACGATTTGGACATGGAAACCATTGCCTGGTTAGAAGATTTTTTGGCTGATTTTCAAAATACAGTTATTGTAGTGAGTCACGATAGGCATTTTTTAGATGGAGTGTGTACACACATTGCCGACATTGACTTTGGTAAGATTAATCTTTATACAGGAAACTATACTTATTGGTACGAAAGTTCGCAATTAGCTTTGCGTCAACGTTCCGATCAAAA
>CANJWU010000212.1 GCA_947478655.1 Sphingobacteriales bacterium
ATTGTTAATATTAACCTAATGCTAAAATAATTAGGAATATTTTTCATTTTATATTTATAATCACTTTTAATAGATGTTATAAATATACTGATTTATAGTTAGTTATAAAATTTAATTATATTGATGTTTTAACAATTTTTTCTTTAAAATCTGATCCTTTACGGATCATAACAGCCTTTTTATTTTGGCTATAATTTGCAATATAGGAAAATAATCAATGGATTTTTGAACCCTAAAATAGGCTATTTTTTCAGGCTGATTTTGGTTAATATATATGCGCATTTGCTTTAATTGCCCTAGCTCATTTGCTGACAATTTAGCTTGTTTTAGCTCGCCCCCACCCCATCGGAGCGCATATTATTGAAAATACATAACAGGGTTTAAAGCTATTTCAGGCCTATTTTTGATTTGCTTGAAGTTTCGATTTGATCAAAGGATAGCTAAAAACAGCAAGTAAAATGAGCGCAGCACCCTGGTAAAAACCAGCCGACATGAGCTCTTTTGAGCCAAAAATAAGGTAAGCTAACACAATTCCATAGAGTGGTTCGAGGTTAGTGGTGAGCACAACCGTATAGGCACTGAGCTCTTTCATTACTGCAACTCCAAACACATAAGCAATTGCAGTACAGACAGTTCCAAGAATAATTAAGTAAAATAAATCGGAATTCGATAATTGCATCTGAAAATGTTCAGCGCCTGGATTAAGCGACATATACGCGCTCAAAAAGGCCAATCCTCCCAACATTTCGTAGAAAGAGATGCTTGCAGCTTCGATTTTTTTGACTGCTTTTTCGTTTAAAATGGTAAAAATACTCGCCATTAAAGAGGCTAATAAGCCATAAATAATGCCCAAAGTATAATTGGTTTCGAAGTGAAAAATTAAAATAATGCCAACAATAATGACCAATCCAATGATTAAATCGAGCGCTGAAGTTTTTAATTTGGTATAAAAAGGAGACAATAAACTGGTGAATAATGCACTCGAAGAAAGGCAAACTAAGGCGACAGATATGGTCGAAGTTTTAATAGAATGGTAAAAAAAGAACCAATGTAAAGCCACAATTCCTCCAATTCCTATTAATTTACCCAGGTCTTTTTGGCTTATTTTTAAAGATTTTTTGGTCCAAACATGGTATATCAAGAGCGAAATACAAGCAATTAACATGCGATACCAGACCAATTCTAGGGCAGCAATACTAATTAATTGACCTAAAATGGCCGTAAATCCCCATATAAAAACGGTTAAATGGAGTATAATAAGGTTCTTATTTAGGTGCAATTTTCAATAAATAAAGTCCGTAAATACCAAATAATAGGTTGGGAATCCATACTGCAACCATCGGATGCAGGCCACCTTTTATGGCAAAAGTGGTGGTGAATTGCATCAATAATATATAGGCAAAACTACTGCCTATGCCAATACCTAATTGTATGCCAATGCCACCTCTTACTTTTTTTGAACTCAGCGAAACGGCAATTAATATTAAGATAAAAGTGGAAATGGGCATCGCATATCGGGTGTATTTTTCAATCTCATATGCGACTAAATCTGCTGCGCCTCTTTTCTTTTCTTTTGCGATATAAGCATTTAATTCAGAGAGGGTTAAAGTCTTTATGCTATTGTCTTTTCTAGCAAAATCTTCGGGGCTCATGGCTAAAGTGGTATCTAATAATGTCCCCCTAATAATTGACTCGTTTAAGCCATTTATATAGCGAATAGAATAGTTTTGAATGCGCCAATTTTTAAGAACCGAATCCCAGCTAATTTGGTCTGCAAGCAATTTATAATGTAAATCTTTGCCTTTAAATTTTTCTAAAGAAAACAAATAACCCACATTATTGATATTGCTATAGCTCTCTAAATAGGCATAGGTACTATCGTCAAGCTGCATATGGATATTTCTTTCTTTATAAACAAACTGATTGTTGATGTATTTATTTTCGAAATCAACCCTTATTTTATTGGCATTTGGGATGATAAAGGCATTGAATACAAAACTCACAATGGCTAAAAAAAGCGCTACAATAAAGTAGGGATACAATAACCTGCGAAAACTGATTCCACCACTCAAAATGGCTACAATTTCGGTGTTATTAGCCATTTTTGCAGTAAAAAATATAGCAGCTATAAATATTAATAATGGGCTTAACATGCCCGCATAGTAGGGAATGAAGTTGATATAATACAAGCCAATTATTTCAGAAAGCGGGGCTTTTTTGGCGATGAAATCGTCTACTTTTTCGGAATAGTCAAACACCACCGCAATGGCTAAAAATATAGCGAGCGTGAAGAAAAAGGTGCCTAAAAATTTCTTAATTAAATACCAATCGAGTGTTTGTAACTTCCATTTCATCCTTTACGAAGATAATTTTTTGGCTTCATATTAGCTAAATATATTACAAACGGGTGGCCATTTGTTTTACCATTTGTTCTTTCCAAGGCATAAAACTTCCTTCTATGATCTTTATTCTAGCTTCTTTGACCAACCATAAATAAAAATGGAGGTTATGTAAACTAGCAATTTGAGCGCCTAATAATTCTTTGGAGATAATTAAATGCCTTAAATAGGCTTTAGAATAAGTTAAATCGGCATACATACTGCTACTGGAATCAATAGGAGAAAAGTCGTTTTTCCACTTTTCATTTTTGATGTTAATAAATCCTTCGGCTGTAAATAGCATGCCATTTCGGGCATTTCGGGTTGGCATTACGCAATCAAACATGTCAATTCCGAGGGCAATACATTCTAAAATATTGATTGGTGTACCCACGCCCATTAAGTAGCGCGGTTTATCCTTGGGCAATATTTCGGTCACAATATCGGTCATTTCGTACATATCTTCGGCCGGTTCACCTACAGATAAACCACCAATTGCATTGCCTTCTCTTTCAAAACTAGCAATCACTTCTGCCGATTGTTTTCTTAAATCTTTATAAGTACTGCCTTGAATTATTGGGAATAAAGATTGTTGATAGCCATATATAGGTTCGGTTTGATCAAACTGTTGACAACATCTTTTTAACCATCGATGGGTCATTTCCATCGATTTTTTAGCGTATCGATAATCGCAAGGATAGGGCGTACATTCATCAAATGCCATGATAATATCTGCACCAATAATGCG
>CANJWU010000213.1 GCA_947478655.1 Sphingobacteriales bacterium
AGAAAATTTGTAGATGACAGTAAATTGCATAAACAAATTCAAGAAAATAAAAAGAAACCTGCGAGTGCAAAAAAATCTAAGTTTCAACAGAAATTAGAAGACATGCAAAAAGAAAGAGAAAAACAATTGAAAGCAAAGAAATAAAAAAAAGGGAATCAATATTGATTCCCTTTTTTTATGGAAATATTTTAAGGCTTATTCGCCCCAGCGAAAAGCCGAATGGTCAATATTGGCTAAGTCTAGGACCCTATCCACTACAGTAGCGGCAAGCTCTTCAAAGGTTTTAGGATTGGAATAAAAAGAAGGATTTGCTGGACATATAATACCACCCGCTTCGGTAATGGTTTTCATGTTATTGATATGAATTAAACTCAAAGGCGTATCTCGTGCCACTAGAATCAATTTGCGGCGCTCCTTCAAGATTACATCTGCCGCTCGGGTCATCAGGTCGTTGGAGACGCCCGAAGCAATACGCGCCATCGTACCCATGCTACAAGGAATAATAATCATGGTATCGTATTGAGCCGAACCAGAAGCAAAAGGGGCATAAAAGTTTTGTTTATCATAAAAATCGAAAGCAGCATCTTGGATATACTCCTGGCCAAGCTCCACTTTCCAAACATCTTTCGCGTTATCAGAGAAGACAATAGCAATTTTCTCAAACTGATTTTTAAGAGCAGCAAGCTTATCCATCAATACTTTTGCATAAATGGCTCCGCTGGCACCTGTCACTCCTATAATTATTTTTCTTTTACTCATAGCTATCTAACAATAATCTCCCCGATTTGATTTAAATTTAAAAATATATTTGGATACAGCGTAGAAAAATAAAAAAGGGCCGAAAAGATTGCTCTATTCGACCCTACATCTACCTATGAAAAACATGCACTTGCGTGCATTTCAAATATAGTAATTGTATCAACTTTTTCTAAAAAAAATGAACTTTATGCCCTTTAAAGCAAAAAACGGCCTTCTTGCTATCATTATTGTACTTTCTACACTAAGTATGGCATATGCGCAAGGTGAAATAGAGACCTTAAAACATTATTCGATGACAGAAATTCGTCAGATTCAGGAAAAATCTCCGAAAAAGTTGATCGTTGATGTATATACCGATTGGTGTTCTTGGTGTAAAAAAATGGACAAAAATACCTATCAAAATCAAGCCATTATCAAGCAATTAAATGAAGATTTTTACTTTGTTAAATTGAATGCAGAAAGCAAAGACAGTATATTTTTTGATAATAAAATGTTTACCTATCAACCACAATATAAAGCCAACGAATTAGCACTTGCTTTATTGAACGGACAAATGTCTTATCCTTCTACTGTTTTTTTAGATGAAAAATTTGCACTGTTAACAGTCGTTCCAGGATATTTAACGCCCAAAGACTTGAGCCCTATTTTAAAATATTTTGGAAAAGATTTTCATTTGAAAATGAAATGGGATGAATTTATAAAAACCAATTCCGAAAAATAATTTCGGAATTGGTTTATTTTATTATTCGTTATGAACGTGCTCAATAGCAAAGATTGTAGCGTAAATATTAGCTATGATTGCAGAATAAGGATTCGCCATGACCACTGCATATCTTTCAAAATCTAAATCCGCATACATTTTTGAAATATCTACCTTAAAATGAACCCATGGTGCTAAGCCTTGTCCTACAATGGCAGTATAGGTTCCAGGAAAAGCCAAGTTTAATTTTTTTACGTTATTGATTGTTGGCGTATTTAAGCCACCATACAATCCAATATGATGTTGAAATAAATGATTCATTCCCATTGCTGTTGGAGCAGCAGAACAAGTTCCCTCCGATTTTAAGAAAATATAGCCTGTATTCCAAGACCAATACATACCTGCAGCACCAGTAGCCGGATCTAGAACGCCTGTGCGACTAGTTAAAGGCATGGTATTTCTTAAACTATCCACGCCAATTATAAATTTCACACCCACGTATTCGCCTGCAGGAACATTATTTAAAGTAATGGTTCTGCTAGAATCTATTGATTCTTTGACCAAAAAATAACTACTATCAACAGGATAAGTATACACGCTACCATCTGCTTTAATTAGTTCAAAATTGCTTACATAATAATTAAACAATGAAAAATTCATGGTATCATTATTTACCGTAATATAATTTTGTCCTAAATTAAAAGTGGAAGAACCAAATATATGTTCAAAATAAATTTTTAAAGGGCCATTACCCATCGGCTTTGGAGTTGACTCCTCTTTTTTGCATGCTGTTAAAAAAACGCATGAAAATAAAACAGTAATAATTAATTTTTTCATATCTAACTAAAAACTAAAATAACTCTTAAACCACATTAAATATTGTGTTAATTTAAAACAAAAAAAAAGCTTTCTGAATATTCAGAAAGCTTTTTTGGGTGGATGATGGGGCTCGAACCCACGACCCTCGGTACCACAAACCGATGCTCTAACCAACTGAGCTACAACCACCATTTCTAATTATTGCTAATTGGAGCACAAATGTAGCATTCTCTGCCTATTTTCGCAATAATTAATGAAAAAATCTGTTCTGTTACAAATGAATTGATATTTTTGAGGATGTTCGAAATTTTCAATACCAAATTCAAGCAGTATTCGGCAAGTATTTTTGCAAATCAGCAAGGCTGGAAAATGCTCATTGGCCTTTCTATTTTAGCAAGAATGATCCTTTTTCTAACAGATGGCCATAACAGCGATTTTGATTTTTTCGAAAATTGGGCCGACAGAATTGTACAATTTGGCTTTAATAATATTTATTCTATTCAAGTAGACCGATTTGAATGTGATTACCCTCCTCTTTATTTATATGTGGTTGGCGCCATTGGTCACTTATTTAATTTCTTTCAATGGCCTATTCATACCCACTTTTTTGATAGCTTTTTAAAAAGTTTTAATTTAATAGTAGAGCTTGTTTTCTTACACCAGTTTTATAAAATCAGTAAGCAAAAAATATTCTTATTATTGATGCTAATTTCACCTGTAACGCTATTAAATGCTTATGGTTGGGGGCAAATTGATATCATTTATGCCATCCTTATTTTTTGTAGTTTGTATGCTTTAATTGATAAAAAAATATATTGGTCGGCATTTTATTTAGGCCTATCG
>CANJWU010000214.1 GCA_947478655.1 Sphingobacteriales bacterium
CATGACGCTTTGGCCTGCACCATACATGGCATCGTAAGCAAAATTCAAACCCGAATTTTTGATAGCATCTAAATCAAAAGATTTTTCAACATGTTTGAAATACATTTCTTCCATGTCTACGTATGTTATTAATCCTTGTTTTTCGTAATCAGCAACACTTAATGTTGTTTGGTTAAAAGTATCAGGTATTAAATCTTCGATGGCTGCAATTACACTTGGAATGGCAGGTCCACCAAAATCTGCTTTAATCTTGAAACCATTATAAGTAGGAGGGTTGTGGCTTGCAGTAATAATAATACCTGCGCTAGTTTTTAATTCAACAGTAGCTAAAGAAATCATTGGCGTAGAAACAAATTCGTTGCTACACATCTTTACTAAAATTCCTTCAGATGCCATTACGCGCGCAACTGCATCAATAAATAGTTTTCCAGCAAATCGGCAATCGTTGCCTAAAGTGATACTTGGTTTATCGAAATTATTTTTCAACCAAATGGCGGTAGCCATTGATACACGTTCTACATTTTGTACGGTAAAATCTTCTGCAATAATTGCACGCCAACCGTCTGTTCCAAATTTTATTTTATTCATCGTATTTTAACAAGACATCAAAATTAAGTTTTTATTGCCGATTTACCATTAAAATCTACTCTTTTTAAATCTTTTATTATCTGATATTTATTCTATTTTTTTGATAAAATGTAGTTAAATTTTCTATTTTTGACGCATATTATAGTGATATATGAAAGTTATAAAGTTTGGAGGTACTTCTTTAGGTAGTCCAGAAAGGATGCAAAACCTCGTTCAATTATTAGATTTTTCTACTAAACAAATTATTGTTTTGTCGGCAGTAGCAGGTACAACCAATAGTTTATTGCGCATATCTGAAACATTGTTCAAAAAAAAATCGGAGCAGGCAAATGAGTTGATCGATTTATTAGAAGATAATTATATTGATTTTATCAAAGCATTATTTAGCGAACAACAGTATTTAAAAATTGCCGCACAATTAGTAACCGAACATTTCAACGAAATCCGATCTTTCACCCAAGATTTATTCACCGTTTTTGAAGAAAGAATAATTTTAGCAAAAGGGGAATTACTTTCTACTGCAATGTTTACTTATTATTTACAACAAGAAAAAATAAATGCAGTATTATTGCCAGCGCTCGATTTTATGAAAATAGATGAGAACCAAGAGCCCGATATCCCTTATATTCAGCGTAACTTAAAGCCTATACTAGCCCAACACGCAACAACTAATACATTTATTACACAAGGCTTTATTTGCCGAAATAGTTTTGGAGAAATTGCCAATTTAAAAAGAGGAGGAAGTGATTATACTGCTTCCTTAATTGCTGCTGCTATACAAGCCAGCGAGGTGCAAATTTGGACCGACATAGATGGCATGCATAACAACGATCCAAGAATTGTGCAAGGAACCCAACCCATCCGAAATTTGTCCTTTGATGAAGCAGCAGAGTTAGCTTATTTCGGTGCTAAAATTTTACATCCACAAAGTGTATTTCCTGCACAAAAATATCAAATACCCGTTAGGTTATTAAACACGCTAGCTCCTAATGCAGAAGGCACTTTGATCAGTAATCAAACTTCAGATGCAGCCGTAAAATCTATTGCTGCAAAAGATGGCATTACGGCCATCAAAATTCAGTCTTCCAGAATGCTATTGGCTTATGGTTTTTTAAGAAAAGTATTTGAAGTTTTTGAAAGATATCAAACACCCATTGATATGATTACAACCTCGGAGGTAGCCGTATCTTTAACTATTGATGATACCCAACACCTTGATCAAATTTTAATTGAATTAAAAGAATTTGGAAATGTGAGCGTTGATACCGATCAAACAATTATTTGTATAGTAGGCGATTTCTTAGCTAGTAAATCGGGCTATGCAGCCATGGTGCTCAATGCCATGAAAGACATACCCATTCGGATGATTGCTTATGGTGGTAGTCCAAATAATATTTCCTTATTGGTCAATTCAAACTTAAAAGGTGCTGCATTAAATGCCTTGCATCAAGGATTATTTGCTACTCGTTAACAGCTGTCAAAATGGATTTAAAAAAATATCAATCGCAATTAAATAATATTCAGACACCTTGTTATGTTTATGATTTAAATTTACTTGCGCAAACATTACTTGCTTGTAAAAACGCAGCGGATCAATATAATTTCGAGGTGCATTATGCCTTAAAAGCAAATGTAAATCCAGCCATTTTATCAGCCATTCAATCTCAAAATTTTGGGGCAGATTGTGTGAGTGGTAACGAGGTTAAAGAGGCTATCAATGCAGGTTTTAGCAAAGATAAGGTTGTTTTTGCAGGTGTTGGAAAAACCGATCTAGAAATTAACGAGGCACTAGCTTTGGATATTTTTTGTTTCAATGTAGAGTCCTTACAAGAAATTCAAGTGATCAACGAATTAGCACATGCGCAAAATAAAATTGCCAAAATAGCTTTGCGATTGAATCCTAATGTGAATGCCAATACCCATCATTATATAACAACTGGATTAGCCGAAAATAAATTCGGTATTAATTTTTGGGAAATAGAATCAGTCATCGATTTAATTAAAAAATCTCCGAATATTGATTTAATGGGATTGCATTTTCATGTCGGATCGCAAATTAACGACTTGCAGGTTTTTAAAAATTTATGTGCAAAAGTAAATGAGTTTACGGCTTGGTTTGATGCTCGTCAAATACCGCTGAAAGTATTGAATTTAGGTGGCGGACTGGGTATAGACTATTATCATCCTACCACCAATAACTTGGTCAATTTCGAAGCGTATTTTGCCATCTTTAATCAATTTATTGCACGTAAACCTGGGCAAGAAATTCATTTTGAATTAGGTAGGTCTTTGGTAGGTGCTGTTGGTGCTTTACTTTCGAGGGTAGTATACATCAAAGAAGGAATACAAACTAATTTTGCAATATTAGATGCTGGCATGACCGATTTATTAAGACCCGCATTGTATCAAGCTTATCATAAAATCGAAAACCTCAGTAAGCAACACGAAAGTATTTCGAAAAAATACGATGTAGTTGGACCCATCTGCGAATCTTCGGACTGCTTCGGAAAAGCAGTAGAATTGCCCATTACA
>CANJWU010000215.1 GCA_947478655.1 Sphingobacteriales bacterium
CAGGTTATAATTTAGCTTTAGCCAATTTAAACTACGATTATTTTGTGCTATTGAATTCGGA
The DNA here is from genome assembly GCA_947478655.1 of Sphingobacteriales bacterium. Next base: position 62 of record CANJWU010000215.1, read on the forward strand.
TGTAGCAGTTACCGAAAACTGGATAAATCCTATTATTCAATTAATGGAAAACGACGCTAAAATAGCGGTTTGTCAACCAAAAATTTTAAGTTATCGATCGCCCGAAAGCTTCGAATATGCTGGGGCTGCAGGTGGTTACATGGATTTATTGGGCTATCCATTTTGTAAAGGCCGAATATTTGAAACCCTTGAAAACGATTCGGGTCAATACAATAGTAATGAAGAAATTTTTTGGGCATCGGGTGCCGCGTTTTTTATAAGAGCCGACTTATTTAAATTAGCTGGCGGATTTGATAAAGATTATTTTGCCCATATGGAAGAAATTGATTTGTGTTGGCGATTAAAAAATATGGGTTACAAAATTATGGCTTGTAATGAGTCTACCGTATACCATTTAGGTGGCGGTACTTTAAGCGAAACAAACCCGCAAAAAACTTATCTAAATTTCAGGAATAGCCTATATACCTTAAGAAAGAACCTTCCACTACATACCGCATTTGGCTTGTTATTTATTCGACATGTGCTCGATTTAGTGGCTTTATTTAAGTTTTTATTAACGGGGAAATTTAAACATGCTTTTGCAATTAATAGAGCTCATTATGCTTTTTTAATGAATCAGCGAACTTGTGTAAATAAGAGAAAAGACTTGTTGAAATTGTTTAAGAAAAGTAATAAAACAGGACAATACAAAAGAAGCATTGTTTACGATTATTATATTTTAAAAAAGCGAAAGTTTTCTGATTTATCAGTCAGAAACTTTTTCAGATAATAAATAATTAATGGCCAAGCTGTAACTTTTAAATCCAAATCCAGCAATAATACCGAGGCATTTTTTGGCTGTCAATGATTCGTGACGATAAGCCTCTCTAGCATAAATATTACTAATATGCACTTCAATTACTGGGCTTTCGATAGCCGAAATGGTATCTGCTAATGCCACCGAAGTATGCGTATAACCTCCTGCATTCAATATAATTCCATCCGCGTGGAAACCAACTTCTTGAATTTTGTTTATTAATTCACCTTCCACATTACTTTGATAATATTCGAATGATATGCTTGGATAGTCTTTTTTAATTTGTTCATAATATTCTTCAAATGGTTTTTCTCCGTATATTGTGGTTTCTCTTTTACCAAGAAGATTTAAATTTGGTCCGTTGATGATGCAAATTTTCATAAATTATGGATTGGAATTCTGCTAAAAAAAGTTTTAAATCGTATTTGCAATTAGAGCGATCTCTTTCTGTTCATTCAATTAGCGCTTATCTTCATGATTTAGATAAACTCACCCAATATTTCGAATTGAATCAACAAAAAATCAGCCCCCTTGCTGTTACCAGCAAAGATATAAAAGATTTTTTGGTATGGATTAACCAATTGGGCATGACAGCCAGTTCGCAATCGCGTATTTTATCAGGAATTAAAGCTTTTTATAAATTCTTAAACTTAGAAGACCTTATTTTAATAGATCCTGCTAGTTTAGTGGAAGCACCTAAAATAGGTCGAAAGCTCCCCGATACGCTCTCTATTGACGAAATCAACACATTGATAGATGCAATCGATTTAAGTACGCCAGAAGGCACCAGAAACAAGGCTATGCTAGAAACATTATATGCTTGTGGTTTGCGTGTCTCCGAATTAATCAATTTAAAAATTTCAAACTTACAATTGAACATTGATTTTTTAAAAGTGACCGGTAAAGGTGATAAAGAAAGATATGTACCCATTGGTCCACAAGCACAAAAAATGATTGAGCTTTACCGTTTAGCAATTCGGAATCATTTAGATATTAAAAAAGGCCAAGAAGATTATTTATTTTTAAACAGAAGAGGCAGCAAATTGAGTCGGGTAAGCGTGTTTACCATTATTAAAGCACTGGCTATTAAAGCAGGTATTCACAAAACCATTAGCCCGCATACCTTTAGGCATTCTTTTGCTACGCATTTGGTAGAAGGTGGCGCCGATTTAAGAGCAGTGCAAGAAATGTTAGGCCACGAATCTATTACTACAACAGAAATATATACGCATTTAGACCGTAGTTATTTAAGAGAAACCATTGTCGAATACCATCCCCGCAATAAAAGAAGTCGTCATCAGAATTAAATTTTTTGCGCACTTACAAAACGGTTTTTTCCTTTAAAATCTTGAATAATTTGAATATGCTCAAAGCTATGCTTTGCAAGTAATGCTTGTGTTTGAGCAGCAAATGATTCGTTAATTTCGAAATATAAAAACCCATTTGGATTTAAAAATTGTTGTGCTATTTCTGTAATTCTTTCGTAATATTTTAATGGCTCCTGATCAGCTACAAATAAAGCCAGGCTTGGTTCGTAGTCTAATACATTTTTATGCATTTGTAATTTTTCGGACTCCAAAACATAAGGTGGATTACTAACAATCAGGTCAAATTTTTGCTTTGGTTGAAATGCAAATATATCTGCTTCTACTAAGGACACCTCAACTGCATGTTGTTTTACATTAAGCGAAGCTACTTGTAATGCGTCTGCCGAAATATCTAATCCTGTTACATTCCAAAGGCTCCGCTCCTTTTTTAAGGAAATTGGAATACAAGCAGATCCAGTTCCAATATCAATCACATCTAACGTATGTTGGTCGTGATTTTTTAAAATTAATTGCACAAGTTCAACCGTTTCGGGTCGAGGAATTAACACATTTTTATTAACCGTAAATTTTAAATCGTTAAAATAACTATAGCCTAAAATGTATTGTATGGGTTGATGTTGTAATAATTGAAAACTAATAAAATCTAATTGTTCGAATAAAGAAGCAGATAATAAATCGTTTTCGTTCAGAATAAGTTTAATGCGATCGTAACCCAAAACCTCTCTAAAAACCATAGCCGTGATGGTTTCGGCTTCTTCAGGCTCATAAACCTTTGTTAAAAGGATTTTGAAATTTTGATAGGCTTCTTTAAGCGTTCTTATCTTTGAAAACATCTTCAAAACTAATAAAAAAAGCTATTTTTACAGGATGTTTCCAGAAAGTAAATTTATGGATCGCGCCTTGGCGCTAGCAGCGCTTGGATTAGGCAAAACCA
>CANJWU010000216.1 GCA_947478655.1 Sphingobacteriales bacterium
AAAACACATTTATCTTTTACACGAACATACACCCACCATTTATCTTGATCGTCTAAGGCATAATGTGGTTTTACATCACTCGCTTCGATTTCGGCAACCAACACCAAATGCCCGTCTAGTATATGTTCTGTGAATTTTGGGATTATCTGCGGACGACAAAAATGCGTGCCCGCTTTGAGTAACATGAATCGTTCTTCTTCTTCATTTTTAACACCTTTAACAGTGCCATCGTCCATTACCCCAATTAAAATTTTGCCGCCTTTGTTATTCGCAAAAGCAACCATGGTTTTGGCAATTTTATGATGAAAGGTGATCGTTTTTTTGAAATCTAAATCGACACCTTCGCCCGCTAAAATGAGTTTTTTCAGATTCAAAATTGATAATTTGATAATTGGAAATTACCACATTAAATTGATAATTCCATGATAATCCATCGAATTTAAAGGATAAACTCGACCGGTAATGGCATTTAAAGTTAAATTATCAATAATTTTTTGTTGATCGCTTTGTGGTATTTGGTATTCCGATAATCGAATAGGCGTATGGATGGCTTTAAAATAATTTTCTAGGCCTTCAATAAATTGTAAAGCCAATTCCTCTTCTGTACCTACATTTAATTCAAAAACATGCTTCGCTAAAAACGCCAATCTGCTTTTAATTTTAGGTAAATGATATTTTAACCAGGCTGGATAAACAATTGATAAACCCGCACCGTGTGGTATATCGTACAACACGCTGAGTGTATGTTCTAATCCATGACATCCCCAATCGCCTGTACCACGGCCATTTAAAATAGTACCATTGAGTGCATTAGTAGCTAACCACATAATATTGGCTCTGGCTTCGTAATTGTTTGGATTGCTAATTGTTTCGGGCCCAAACTGAATGGCTAATTTTAAAATACTGGCTATGTAATGATCCGATAAAGGCGCATCGCCTAATCCAAAAAATACTTCGAGCGAATGAGCCATTAAATCGGCAATGCCATAGGCTGTATAATTTGCAGGAACAGAATATGTAAATTCTGGATCTAAAATAGAAACCTTTGGAAATAAAAGGGGAGAACCGTAACCTTTTTTCATGCCTCCATCGGTGTCTTGAATAACCGTAGAAGAATTCATTTCGGTACCCGTTGCGGCTAATGTTAAAATAGAAATGATAGGTAATGCTTTGCTTGGTCTTTCTGCTTTTTGCATATAAAAATCCCAAACAGAATGATCTACATAATAGCCCATGGCTACTGCTTTTGCGGTATCAATAACCGATCCACCACCTAAGGCAATAATAAAATCTACTTTATTTTCTTTCGCTAATTTTACAGCTGCATCGGCATCTTGATAAGTTGGATTAGATTTTATGCCTTCGTAGGTAATAAATTTAATCTGATGCATGTTTAACAAAGAGATAAGGCGCGCATATATACCATGCTTTTTTGCCGATCCCTTTCCCAATAATATAATACCCGATTGACCATAGGGTAAACATTCAACTGCTACTTTTTCAATTTCATTTTTTCCAAATAAAATTTTGGTAGGGTTATAATGTGTAAAATTCTCCATGTGCTGTTCTTATAATACTTAGACAAATAGTTTAGCGTATTTGTTTTATTTTTTTCGAATATAAGTATCTATACTTCCTTCTATATAGCTTCTCGTAATGGTTAAGGTGTCTTTTTGCAGCTTAAAATAAGCAGCTGCCGATTGACCAAATTCTATTACCGATAAGGTATCACCGCTTGCATATTGAAAATCGTTTAAGCCCTTTCGAATATGGTAAATTTCGGATTTTGAATAAGTGCCATTAGAAATATAATCAAGGGTATACTTTTTAAAATGCAATTGAATGTTTAAATGATTGCTATCCGAGCGGTAAACAAGGGCATCATCTCCACAACAAATACTGCTATTCCAAACCCATTCGCCCTCTAATTGATTAAGCTGCGATGTCCTGATCTTACATCCTGCAAGGCTTATAAGTATCAACAACAGACAGGATAATTTTAAAGGAAGTCCTTTCATTTCTCGGGTTTTTTCTCTAAAATAGAAAAATCTTTGGCAAGGATTTCAAAATAATTAAAAAACAATATGAAACAGCTCAGGTCTTTAATAATTGTTACCGCTTTAGGTTATTTTGTAGATATCTACGACTTAATTCTATTCAGTATTGTAAGGGTACAAAGTTTAACTTCTTTAGGTGTTGCCGCAGATCAATTAATGAATGTAGGGGTTTACTTGATTAATGCGCAAATGATTGGAATGCTGATTGGTGGCGTTATTTGGGGGATTATGGGAGATAAAAGAGGCCGCTTAACCGTATTATTTGGTTCTATTTTAGTGTATTCTTTAGCCAATATTGCCAATGCTTATGTGCAAGATATTCAAACTTATGCCATCATCAGGTTTATTGCGGGTGTTGGTTTAGCAGGCGAATTAGGGGCTGGCATTACTTTAGTTAGCGAAAGCATGAGTAAAGAAAAACGAGGCTATGGCACCATGATTGTTGCGAGTATTGGTTTAATGGGAGCTGTTTTTGCAGCCTTTATTACCGATCATTTTGAATGGCGAACCGCTTATTTAATTGGCGGGGTACTTGGATTTTTATTACTCTTGATGCGCGTAAGTGTAGCCGAATCGGCTATGTTTAAGAGTGTAAAAAAAGAAGCACATCAATTAGCCGATTTTAAACTCCTTTTTAATAACAGATCCAGGTTTTTAAATTATTTAAACTGTATTTTAATTGGCTTACCTGTCTGGTTTGTAGTTGGCATTTTAATCACCTTTTCGCCCGAAATTGCAAAAGAAATAGGGATTACTGAGCCAATAAGCGTAGGAAAAGGCATTTTATATTGTTATTTAGGCACGGCCATTGGCGATATAGCCAGCGGCGTTTTAAGCCAAATGCTTCAATCAAGAAAAAAAGTTGTCTTGCTTTTTTTAATCATGATATTGCTCAGTAGTACTTGGTTTTTATACAGTGGTTTAAGTAATGCGGCAGCTCTTTATCAAATTGCTTTTGTCTTAGGTTTTAGTGCTGGATATTGGGCATTATTTGTCACCATTGCATCCGAACAATTCGGAACGAATATTAGGTCGACCGTAACCACAACGGTTCC
>CANJWU010000217.1 GCA_947478655.1 Sphingobacteriales bacterium
TATACCGATTTTTAGCTTGTATAAAACCCTTAAAATGGGTATGTTTGTTTAAAACAAGATATACTATGTCAAACGGATTTTTTGTGGTTCCAAAACCAGTCAACGAACCTATTTATAATTATGCTCCTGGAAGTCCAGAAAGAGCCGCTTTAAAAAAAGCAATCGAACATGCCCGCGCTACACAAGTAGACATTCCCATGTACATAGGTGGGCAAGAGGTTCGCAGTGGAAACAAAGAAACCATTACACCTCCACATGATCACCAACACGTATTAGGTCACTTTCATAAAGGAGAGGCAAAACATGTGAGCCAAGCAATTGATGCTGCATTAAAAGCAAAAAAAGCTTGGGCAGCATTAGCCTGGGAACAACGTGCTGCCATATTTTTAAAAGCAGCCGATTTAATTGCAGGTCCTTACAGATATAAATTAAATGCAGCCACTATGTTGGGTCAATCTAAAAATGCGTTTCAAGCAGAGATAGATGCAGCTTGCGAAATCATTGATTTTTTAAGATACAATGTGGCGTATATGTCTGAAATTTACGGACAACAAGTTGGCTCTGGAAAGGGCATGTGGAACCGCATTGAGCAAAGACCATTAGAAGGATTTGTTTTTGCATTAACTCCATTTAATTTTACAGCGATTGCTGGAAACTTGCCTACCTCTGCAGCCATGATGGGCAATGTGGTTGTTTGGAAACCTTCCAACACACAAATTTATTCTGCCAATGTGTTAATGGAAATTTTCAAAGAAGCAGGTGTTCCCGATGGTGTAATCAATTTAGTTTATGTTTCTGGTCCTCAAGCAGGCGAAGTAATTTTTAAACATCCCGATTTTGCAGGCATTCACTTTACAGGATCTACTGCAGTTTTTCAAGATATTTGGAAAAGTATTGGAAATAATATTCATCAATACAAAACCTATCCTCGCATTGTAGGCGAAACAGGCGGAAAAGATTTTATTGTGGTGCACGAGTCGGCAGATGTAGCTGCAGCTAGTGTAGCCATTATGCGTGGAGCATTTGAATACCAAGGACAAAAATGTTCTGCGGCATCTCGCGTTTATATTTCTAGTAAAGTTTGGCCTGCCATTAAAGAAAGAATTCTTCAAGATATGGCTACTTTCAAAATGGGTGGTACAGAAAATTTTGAAAACTTTATCAACGCCGTTATCGACGAAAAATCATTCAATAAATTAGCATCTTATATTGATGCAGCAAAACAAGATAAAAGTGTTGAAATTATTGCCGGAGGAAACTACGATAAATCTGTTGGCTATTTTATCGAACCTACGATTATTGTGGCGCAAGATCCAAGATACGTAACCATGTGCGAAGAATTATTCGGACCTGTATTAACCATTCATATTTTTGATGATGCCAAATTCGAAGAAACTTTAGACATCGTAGACACTACTTCGATCTATGCTTTAACCGGCGCTATCATTGCACAAGATCGTTACGCAATTGAATTAGCTACTAGAAAATTAGAAAATGCGGCAGGTAATTTTTATATCAACGATAAATGTACTGGCGCTGTTGTTGGGCAACAACCCTTTGGTGGCGCAAGAGGTTCGGGCACCAACGATAAAGCAGGCTCGATGATAAATTTATTGAGATGGGTTTCTCCAAGAACGATCAAAGAAACATTTGATCCAGCAAAAGATTACCGTTATCCATTTATGGATAAAGAATAATTAATTTTTAATCAGAAAAAATTAAATGGAAAAAAAATTAGCATTACTAAACGAAAAAAAAGCGGCTGCACTATTAGGTGGAGGCCAAGCGAGAATTGATGCCCAACATAAAAAAGGAAAATTAACAGCTAGAGAACGCATTCACTTTTTAGTAGACGAAGGTTCTTTCGAAGAAATTGGCATGATGGTTACCCATCGTTCTAAAGATTTTGGATTAGAAAACGAACAATACTTAGGCGATGGCGTAGTGACTGGATACGGCACTATTAATGGTCGCACCACTTATATTTTCTCTCAAGACTTTACCGTTTTTGGTGGTTCACTTTCCGAAACACATGCCGAAAAAATTTGTCGCATCATGGATTTAGCCTTACAAAATGGCGCACCTTTAATCGGCTTGAACGATTCGGGAGGTGCTAGAATCCAAGAAGGCGTTGTGTCTTTAGGTGGTTATGCAGATATTTTTTATCGCAATACCATGGCTTCGGGTGTAATCCCACAGCTATCTGGTATCATGGGCCCTTGCGCCGGAGGTGCAGTGTATTCGCCTGCCATCACCGATTTTATTTTAATGGTCGAGAATACTTCTTATATGTTTGTTACTGGGCCAAATGTGGTAAAAACAGTTACACACGAAGAAGTAAGCGCCGAAGAATTAGGCGGCGCATCTACCCATTCTACTAAATCGGGCGTAACCCAATTTGCATGCGCTAACGAAATAGAATGCATTGAGCACATCAAAAAACTCTTGAGCTTTATGCCGCAAAATTGCGACGAAGCCGCTCCAGCAATTCCATACGAAGGGGCAAACGAAACTAGAGCAAAACTAAATAACATCATCCCCGAAAACGCCAATCAACCTTACGATATTCGCGAAGTAATTGCAGAGGTAATCGATGCGGATTCTTTTTTAGAAGTACATAAAAATTATGCTGAAAATATAGTAGTAGGTTTTGGACGCTTAGCCGGTAAAAGTATTGGTATTGTTGCCAATCAGCCTATGTTCTTAGCAGGCGTTCTCGATAACAACGCTTCTATCAAAGCAGCAAGATTTGTCAGGTTTTGTGATTGTTTTAATATTCCATTATTGGTATTTGAAGATGTACCCGGTTTTTTACCAGGCACCGATCAAGAATGGAACGCCATCATCACCAATGGCGCCAAACTGTTATATGCATTTTGCGAAGCTACCGTTCCTCGCATTACGGTCATTACCAGAAAAGCCTATGGTGGCGCTTACGACGTAATGAATTCGAAGCATATTGGAGCAGACATGAATTATGCTTGGCCAAGTGCAGAAATTGCCGTGATGGGCGCAAAAGGTGCCGCAGAAATTATTTTCAAAAAAGAAATTTCGGAAGCAAGCGATTCGCAAGCAAAGTGGTTAGAAAAAGA
>CANJWU010000218.1 GCA_947478655.1 Sphingobacteriales bacterium
TTATGGCAAATGGGAAGAGTTTCAGAGCCAATAAGCGCGCCAGATGGCAAGCTAGTCCTGTATTCGGTAACCCGCTTTAATATTCAAGCTAACAAAGGCAATGCAGATTTATTTATTGTGCCGCTTGCAGGTGGAGAAGCAAAACAAATTACCAACTCTTTTTCGTCCGAAAGCAATGCCAGATGGAGACCCGATGGTAAAAAAATTGGTTACATAGGAATGGAAACCGGTACGCCACAACTATGGGAAATAAATCCAGATGGTAGCGACAACAAACAAATTACCAGTTTCAAAAATGGCGTCTCGAATTTTAATTATTCGCCCAAAGGAAACATGATTTATTTTACACAAGATATTAAAATTCACGAAACGCTTGCAGATCGTTATCCCGATTTACCTAAAGCAAACGCATTGGAATATGATGGCTTAATGATGCGTCATTGGAATCAATGGGAAGATGAGCATTTCTCTCATATCATGGTAAGTGCTTACAATGATGGGAAAGTTGCACTACCCAGAGACATCATGCCTAACGAGCCCTATGATGCGCCCAACGGGCCCTTTGGAGGAGAAGAAGAAATTAATTGGAGCCCTGATGGAAAGTTAATTGCTTATTCATGTAAAAAAGAAGAAGGCACCGCTTACGCTACAAGTACCAATACCGATATTTATATTTTTGATTTAGCAACTGGTAAAACAGAAAATATTTCTATAGATAATAAAGGCTATGATACACAACCTAGGTTTTCGCCAGATGGAAAATCAATTGCTTGGTTAAGTATGGAACGCGCTGGATTCGAAGCAGACAAAAATAGAATTGTAGTACTCGAGCTTGCTACTAAAACTTTAAAAGAAATCACCAAAGATTTAGATCAAAGTGCCGACGAAATGATTTGGTCACCAGATTCAAAAACAATTTATTTTGCCAGTTGCACCAATGCAGTTCATCAATTATATGCTTATGCAATGAATGCTAAAACTGCAAATTTGGTTAAAATCACCAATGGCTTAACAGACATGGGCGCTATCAGCCTTGCTTCAGACGCTAAAAGCACCTACCTGATTGCTACTAAAACCAGCCTATCTAGACCAGCAGAAGTTGTGAAAGTAGATGTATTGAAAGGCAAAATGGAATCACTTACTACTACTAACGATGCATTATATGCTGGATTAAAATTGGGTAAAGTAGAGAAAAGAATGATCAGCACTTCTGATAACAAAGAAATGTTGACTTGGGTAATTTATCCACCCGATTTCGATCCAAAGAAAAAATATCCTACACTTTTATATTGTCAAGGTGGACCACAAAGCACCATTAGTCAAAGTTTTTCTTTCCGTTGGAATTTTCAGTTAATGGCTGCTAATGGTTATATTATTGTGGCGCCAAACCGCAGAGGCTTGCCTTCATTTGGACAAGAATGGAACGATCAAATTTCTGGCGATTGGGGTGGACAAGCGATGCGAGATTATTTAGCGGCAATAGACGAAATGAGCAAAGAACCATTTGTAGACACCGCCCGCAGAGGCGCAGTAGGCGCTAGTTATGGCGGATATTCGGTTTACTATTTAGCAGGACATCACAATGGCAGATTCAAAACATTTATTGCACATTGTGGGGTATTTAATTTAGAAAGTATGTATGGTGCAACCGAAGAAGTTTTCTTTAGTAACTTCGATATGGAAGGTCCTTATTGGAAATCGCCACAACCAAAATCATACGAACAATTTTCGCCACATAAATTTGTACAAAACTGGAATACGCCAATTTTAGTAATCCATAACGAAAAAGATTTTAGAGTTCCGCTTGGGGAAGGTTTACAAGCATTTAATGCAGCACAACTAAAAGGCATTAAAAGTAGATTCTTATATTTTGCAGACGAAGGCCATTGGGTATCAAAACCTCAAAACAGCCTTTTATGGCAACGAGAGTTTTTTAGATGGCTAAAGGAAACTTTATAAGATAATAGCGCATTAGCTTGAAGCAGCTGGCCCAAAAGGCCGGCTGTTTTTAGTTACAGCCTTTTGATGCAAAATAAAATACCGCCAACCAAGCGATTCCTTTTATTAAAAAGAATAGAAAACCTGCGATTCCAATTCGCTTGAGCCAGTTTGAATATTTTGATTTCATAAAAATATGCGCAAGATATTAATAGATTTTAACTCCAAAGAATATCAGTCGAAATAATCAACAAAGAAATGGCATAGTTGTTTTGCACTTACCTACTATTTAGTAATTTGCATCATAATCTTCACAAATGGACACAAACAAAAATCCTTGGCAAATCTTATCCGAAAAAGAAGTGTATGATAACCCTTGGATCCATGTAAAAGAATTCGATATCATAAACCCTGGCGGAGGAAAAGGTATTTATGGGAAAGTGCATTTTAAAAACTTAGCTATAGGTATTATCGCGCTCAACGAACACAATCAAATTGCTTTGATAGGCCAATATCGCTTTCCCATTGAGCAGTATAGTTGGGAGATACCAGAAGGTGGTGGCTTGCACGGTATAGATCCTTTAGTATCTGCACAAAGAGAACTGCAAGAAGAAACCGGATTAGTCGCAAATCAATGGGAAAAAATAATGGAAATGCATTTATCTAATTCGGTCAGCGATGAATTAGCCATTGTCTATTTAGCCACCTCTTTGCAACAACAACAAGCCAGTCCCGAAGAAAGCGAATCGCTCGAATTTAAATGGGTAGCGTTTGAAGAAGCCTTACAATGGGTTATGGAAAATAAAATTACCGATTCGATTAGTGTTGCAGCAATTCTAAAATTAAAAATATTAAAATTTTAACATATGAAATTTAAAGCGCTAGGATTTATTTTTTTATTAAGCATTAGCTGCTTGCAAAGCCTTGCACAGTTGATGGATGGACAGCCTGCTGTATTTTCACAAAAAGATAGTTTACGCGGCACGCTCAGTCAATTTAGAAATTGTTATGATGTTACTTATTACCATTTAGCTGTAAAAATAAATGTGGAAGCAAAAACAATTCAAGGATCGAATAGTATTTCATTTAAATGCTTAAGCGATTTTGAGGAATTGCAAATTGATTTATTTGAAAACTTAAATATTGATCAAA
>CANJWU010000219.1 GCA_947478655.1 Sphingobacteriales bacterium
ACATTTGTGATGGGTGCGCCTTCAAACTTTGAAGGAAATGATCCAGCGAATCACCCAGTTCAAGAAGGTGCAGGACACGTATTAGGTTTGATCCACAAAGGTGGTTATATCGTACCTATTTTATTGTCATTGGTTTTAATGAACATTACTTTTTCTATTGAGCGTTACTTAACAATTGGTAAAGCACAAGGAAAAGGAAATGCAGAAGCATTTGTTAGAAAAATCAGAGCAAAATTAGACCAAAATGATGTAGATGGCGCTATTAAAGAGTGTGATGCACAAAGAGGTTCTGTTGCAAATGTAATGCGTTCAACGCTTATTAAATACAAAGAAATGCAAGGCTTAACTTCTATGCCGGTAGATCAAAGAATCATCTCTATTCAAAAAGAAATTGAAGAGTCGGTTACTTTAGAATTACCAGGTTTAGAAAAAAACTTAGTTGTTATTGCAACTATGGCTTCGGTTTCTACCTTAATCGCGTTATTAGGAACGGTATTGGGTATGATTAAAGCGTTCTCTGCATTAGCAACTGCTGGTTCTCCAGACTCTGTAGCTTTAGCAACAGGTATTTCTGAAGCCTTAATCAATACAGCTTTAGGTATTGGTAACTCTGCTATTGCAACAATCATGTACAATGTATTTACGAGTAAAATCGATGCAATCACTTATGCTATCGACGAAGCGGGTTACAGTATTGTACAAACATTTGCTGCTAAAAACAGATAATAATTACCCAGAATAATTTTAACAATAAATAAAATATACAATGTCAAAAGTAAAGGTTCCTCGTAAGAGTACAGTAGTAGACATGACGGCAATGACCGACGTGGCATTCTTGCTGCTTACGTTCTTTATGTTGGCTACCAAGTTTAAACCTGATGAGCCTGTGACGGTGACAACACCTTCCTCGATCTCAGAAATAAAGTTACCAGAAACAGATATTTTATTATTAACAATAGACAAAGATTCGCGTGTGTTTTTTGCAATGGATGGGGAGTCGAATAGAGTTGAATTGTTAGATAAAATGGCTGAGAAATATCAACTTACTTTTAACGACAAACAGAAAAAAGAATTCTCTTTGTTGAGTTCATTTGGCGTGTCGGTTAAAAATCTAGGACAATATTTAGACTTAGATGCAGAAGGCAGAAAAAAATTCGCACAAACTGGAATCCCTTCGGATTCTACTAACAACGAATTAGCTGATTGGGTATTGCAAGCACGTTTTACAAATAAGGCTTTAAGGGTTGCTGTTAAAGGCGATCAAAATGCAGGCTTTCCTGTAGTAAAGCAAGTGATCGCAACTTTGCAAGATAAAAAAGTAGACCGTTTCAACTTTATTACAAGCTTGGAAAAAGCTGAGAATTAATAATTCATAAAAAAAATTAGCGATGTCAGAGATAGAAAGTGGCGGTGGCGGTGGAGCCCATAAAGGCAAAAAGAAAGGTAAAAAAATGTCAACAAGGGTGGATTTTACACCCATGGTTGACTTAGGTTTTTTATTGATCACTTTCTTTATGTTAACCACTTCCATGAATAAGCCGCAAACCATGGAAATCAATATGCCAGTTAAGGATAAAAACTTAACCGAAGATCAACAAACTAAAGTAAAAGCATCTCAAACTTTGACGGTGTTGCTTACTAAAGAAAATAAAGTTGTTTATTATTTTGTTGATGAAAAAACTGGCGAGCCAGGCCCTACAACGGTTACAGACTATGGTAAAGATGGTATTCGTAAAGTTTTATTACAAGAAAACAAAATTAGAAATGCAAGCGTAGACTCTATTGGAATTTACAAAGGGCAATTACAAACCAATAAAATTACAGAAGAAGATTTCAGAGCAAAAGTATATGCCATTAAATCTTTTAAAGATGGTTTAATTGTAATTATTAAGGCAGACGATAATTCGAGATACGGAAATTTAGTTGACATCTTAGATGAAATGAATATCTGTAATATTGGTCGTTATGCAATTGTAGATATTACGCCAATTGATTTAGCGTTATTAACTAAAACCACATTATAATTCTATAAAAGAAATTAGCAAATGGCAGGTAAAATAGATTTATATGATGGCAAATGGATAGAGCTCGTATTCCGTGGTAGAAACCAGGAGTATGGTGCTTTTGAAATTCGTAAAAGCTATCCAAAACATGCATTTTTAGGCATCGTTTTAGCAATAGTTGCTTTTACTTTGTCGGTAAGTGCACCATTAATTATTCGTTTAATATCGAATGCACTTCCAGACGAGAAAATAGTAAAGGTAGACCAAACCAATGTTTTAGAGGATGTGCCGCCGGTTGATAAAAACCAACCTACGCCACCACCTCCACCACCTCCACCTTTAAAGTCGACGATTAAATTTACCCCTCCGGTAATTAAACCCGATGATCAGGTGCCTGATGAACCACCTCCCATTCAAGAAGAATTAAAAAAGGTAGATGCAGGTGTAACAACTGTTCAAGGTGATCCAAACGCAGAAGTAGATTTAAGTGGTTTAGATGGAGATATTACTGGTGAAGAAGCACCATTTATTTCGGTTGAGCAAATGCCAGAATTTCCAGGAGGAGGCGAAGGCGCTTTAATCGCTTACATTGCAAAGAATACAAAATACCCAGCTATGGCTAGGGAAAATAATATTGAAGGAACTGTGTTTATCTCTTTCGTTGTAGAAAAAGATGGCAGCGTTTCTGATGTAAAAATATTAAGAGGTATTGGCGGAGGATGTGACGAAGAGGCTAAGCGTGTAATTAAAAACTTGCCAAACTTTGCACCTGGTAGACAAAACGGAAGACCAGTGCGTGTGCAGTTTAACGTACCTGTGAAATTTAAATTGATGTAATTAAAATGAATAAACCAGCGGATCTATGGTCCATGCGAGATAAAGTGATTTTCGTATTTGGAATAATTATGTCGCTTGTTTATTTGGTAATCGGATTGAGTTTACTCAGCATAGGAAATTTCTTAGCTGAATATGATAAAATAGTAAAGATTGGAATAGGCTGTATTTTTATAGCCTATTCTTTTTTTAGATTGTGGCGATCTTTAAACAATTGGAAAAACAGTAACAATGAAGA
>CANJWU010000220.1 GCA_947478655.1 Sphingobacteriales bacterium
GCTCATTTTGAGCATACAGTAGCAGTTAAAAAAGGAAAAGCAGATATACTTTCCTCATTTGAGTTTGTAGAAGAAGTATTAAATAAAAAATAAAATTAATGGCGAAACAAGCCTCCATAGAACAAGATGGTGTAATTAGAGAAGCATTGTCAAACGCAATGTTTAGGGTCGAGTTGGAAAACGGACACGAAATAATTGCACACATTTCAGGAAAAATGAGAATGAATTATATTAAAATTCTTCCTGGAGATAAAGTAAAATTGGAGTTGTCGCCATACGATTTATCGAAAGGCAGAATTACTTATCGATACAAATAATTAAGCTAGTAATAGCAAATAAAAAAAGGATTAAAAAATTATAAAATAGCTAAAGATGAAAGTTAAAGCATCAATCAAAAAGAGAAGCGTAGATTGTAAAATCATTAGACGCAATGGAAAGCTTTACGTGATAAACAAGAAGAACCCTAAGTACAAACAACGTCAGGGTTAATCCATTAATTGAAAAAAAATAAAATAGGTCGCTAAGAAATATAAATTAACAAATGGCAAGGATCGCAGGTATTGATTTACCAAAAAACAAAAGAGGAGAAATAGGTTTAACATACATTTATGGTGTTGGCCGTTCTACTGCACAACGTATTTTGAAAGAAGCAGGTATTGATTTCAATACTAAGGTTCAAGAATGGTCGGATGATCAATTGACTGCTATTCGTAATATCATTAATGATCAAATTAAAGTGGAAGGTGCACTTCGTTCAGAAGTTCAATTGAACATTAAGCGTTTGATGGATATTGGATGTTACAGAGGTTTACGTCACAGAAAAGGACTTCCAGTGCGTGGTCAAAGAACTAAGAACAACTCTAGAACTCGTAAAGGTAAACGTAAGACAGTTGCAGGTAAGAAAAAAGCAACTAAGTAATCGTAATTAATTATGGCAAAGACAGGTAAAAAAGTTACTAAAAAAAGAGTAGTAGTGGTTGAACCAATTGGTGAGGCACACATTAGCGCTACTTTTAACAATATCATTATTTCATTAACCAACACACAAGGTCAAGTTATTTCTTGGGCATCTGCTGGTAAAATGGGATTCAAAGGTTCAAAGAAAAACACTCCTTATGCAGCCCAAATGGCAGCAGGCGAATGTGCTAAAACAGCACATGATCTTGGCTTAAGAAAAGTAGAAGTTTTTGTTAAAGGACCAGGTTCGGGACGTGAGTCGGCTATCCGTACCATTCAAAACTCTGGAATAGAAGTGACGCTTATCAAAGACATCACTCCACTTCCACACAATGGATGTCGTCCTCCGAAAAAGAGAAGAGTATAATTGAAATTACAATAAAATGTGGTATTCGAAAGGACATCACATTTTGTTTATTTAAAAAGATAATATAGTTATACTGAATACCGAGGTGGTATTCAGCTAAGAGTAACTAAAACAACAAATAATGGCAAGATACACAGGACCAAAATCGAAAATCGCTCGTAAGTTTCGTGAAGCAATTTACGGACCAGACAAAGCGTTAGAAAGAAAAAATTATCCACCAGGACAACATGGTTTGTCTAAGAAGCGTGGTAAACAATCTGAATATGCTATCCAGTTAATGGAAAAGCAAAAAGCTAAATACATCTATGGTGTATTAGAAAAACAGTTCGAAAACTTATTCGGCAAAGCACATCGTAAGCATGGTATTACCGGTGAAAACTTATTGAAATTTTTAGAGGCTCGTTTAGATAACACCGTATACCGCTTAGGTATTGCTGGTTCTCGTCGTGCGGCTCGTCAATTAGTTTCTCATAAACACGTTTTAGTGAATGGTGATATTGTAAATATTCCATCTTACACATTGCGTCCAGGAGATGTTATTTCTGTTAGAGAGAAATCTAAAGCATTAGAAGCGATCAACGAAGCAGTAGCAACTACAAGAGTAGCTAAATATACTTGGTTAGCATTTGATAGCGCAGCAATGTCAGGAACATTCCTTTCAATGCCTGATCGTGCGGATATTCCAGAGAACATCAAAGAACAATTAATTGTCGAGTTGTACTCTAAATAATTCCTTAAAGAATTAATAATAGCCCTAAAGGCTAAGCAAATAAAAATAATAATATAACATTTAAATATAAATTAATGGCCATATTAGCATTCCAAAAACCGGATAGAGTAATTATGCAGAAATCAACAGATTTCGATGGATCGTTTGAATTTCGTCCATTGGAGCCAGGTTTCGGTATAACTATCGGTAATGCATTAAGAAGAATTTTACTTTCTTCGCTTGAGGGTTACGCTATTACATCAGTAAAGTTCTCTGGAGTTTCTCACGAGTTCTCTACCATTAAAGGTGTAGTAGAAGATGTTACAGACATTATCCTTAATTTGAAGCAAGTACGTTTCAAAAAAACTGGCGATAGCGGCGACTCTGAAAAAATATTCGTTGTTATTAAAGGTCAAGACGCTTTCAATGCAGGCGACATCACTAAGTTTTCTAACAACTTCACGGTATTAAATCCTGAATTAGTTGTTTGTAATATGAATCCAAGTGTTACTTTAGAAATGGAAATTTCTGTTTCAAAAGGTAGAGGATACATTGCTGCAGAAGAAAATAAAAACGAAAATGCCAATGTAGGTGTAATCGCAATCGATTCAATTTACACACCAATTAAAAATGTTAAATACAGCATTGAAAATTACCGTGTAGAGCAAAAAACAGATTACGAAAAACTGATTATTGATATTTCGACTGATGGATCTATTCATCCAGAAGAAGCATTAAAAGAAGCAGCTAAAATTTTGATTCAACACTTTATGTTGTTCTCAGACGAGCGTATCATGTTAGAGACGCAAGCGAAAGAGCAAACAAACGAAGTAGACGAAGAAATTTTACACATGCGTAAGATTCTTAAAACTGAATTAGTAGATATGGATTTATCGGTAAGAGCATTGAACTGCTTGAAAGCTGCTGATATTCGTACATTGGCTGATTTAGTAACTTATGATGTTGCTGATATGTTGAAATTCAGAAACTTTGGTAAAAAATCATTGACTGAAATTCAAGAGTTAGTAAAATCAAAAGGA
>CANJWU010000221.1 GCA_947478655.1 Sphingobacteriales bacterium
CCATTTTGATGATCTCTGAAGTGACGCGTAACAGTTCCGTGTGCAGCTTCTGCTTCCATTGTTCCACCGTCTGGTGTAATTAAAACAGAAGTCATTAAACCTAAAGATCCAAAGCCTTGCGCAACGGTATCCGATTGCACATCACCATCATAATTTTTACAAGCCCATACAAAATTACCATTCCATTTTAAAGCACTGGCAACCATGTCGTCAATTAAACGATGCTCGTAAGTAATACCAGCAGCATCCATTTTAGCTTTAAATTCTTTTTGGTAAATGTCTTCAAAAATATCTTTGAAACGACCATCATATTTTTTCAAAATGGTGTTTTTGGTTGATAAATATAATGGCCATTTTTTGTTGAGGGCTTGATTAAAACAAGCTCTTGCAAATCCTTCTATAGATTCGTCTGTATTGTACATAGATAAAGCCACACCGTCTCCTTTAAATTGATACACTTCGTGTTCAATAACGGTTCCGTCTTCGCCTTCAAACTTGATGGTTAACTTACCTTTTCCTTTAGTTACAAAATCTGTAGCACGGTATTGATCGCCAAAAGCATGACGGCCAATACAAATAGGAGCAGTCCAATTGGGAACTAAACGCGGAATATTATTCATCACAATTGGCTCACGAAAGACCGTACCATCTAAAATATTTCTGATGGTGCCATTAGGCGATTTCCACATTTGTTTCAAAGAAAACTCTTTTACCCTTGCTTCGTCTGGTGTAATGGTAGCACATTTAATACCCACATGATATTGTTTGATGGCTTCTGCTGCATCTATGGTTACTTGGTCGTTGGTTGCATCTCTATGCTCCATGCCCAAGTCAAAATATTTAATATCTAATTCAAGATATGGATTGATCAATTTATTTTTAATGAATTCCCAGATAATTCTGGTCATTTCATCACCGTCTAATTCTACTACCGGATTTGCAACTTTTATCTTTGACATAATTGTATTATTTGAGCTGCAAATTTACAATTTTATAAAAGAGTAAACAAGAAAATTTTGCGTCAAAATGCTTGAATTTAAGCTATTGTTAATATTCCGAATCTAAGCCTAATTTATCCTTCAAGGATAATAGTATGGGCTTTTTTTCGGCCATGGCTTTGAATTTTTCGGAGGTGGTATAGGGTTTATTAGCCGTTAAATCTTGATCGACGATGATTTGAAAATCAATGGAATGGTTATTTAAAGAAGTTCTTAGGTGTTGGTTAATGGCGCCTTTCTCTGTTAAGAATAAATCGGATTGAATTTTATTGCTCACTTTTATTTCATATTGAAAATTACCAATGGCAATTGGGTCTAAGTTTTCGAGCAAAGAATTTAAAGAAATTAGGTTTCTGTTTTTTAACTTCTGAATACATTCATTCCAATAAATAGTAAAATCAGCTGCTTGATAGGATTCGGTAGGTAATATTTCTTTCTCTTTAATTACTACCGGCGGCACATAACTACCCGAGCTTACCTCTTCCATGGTGGGCAATTTAAATCCCGAACGGCCAATTATTTTTTTGCTTGGAACTGGCTCGGTATTTAATGCTGCTGTTGCATTTTCGGAAATTACATTTGGAATTGCTTTTGCAGGCGCTGCGATCGCATCGATTTGTTCGGGTTGTGGTAATTCAGGTGGGGTTGCGCTAAGCATTGCAGCTGGCGCATCGTTTTGGTCAGCTATTTTTTTTTTACCTCCGACGTTGCTGTAGGAAGTTGGCTTAAATTAATAGCGGCGTTGATGTGGCACATTTTCATCAAAGCCAATTCGACATGTAGTCTTTGGTTTTTGCTTTGTTTATAATGAATGTCACATTGGTTGGCAATGTTGAGTGCAGTTAACAAAAGGGATGCGCTGCAATCACTGGCTTGCTTTAAGTATTTTTGTTTGATGCTTTCGGTTACCTTTAACAAGACAATTGTTTGCGGATCTTTACAAACCAATAAATTCCTAAAGTGTTCGCTCAAGCCAATGATGAAATTATTTCCATCAAAACCATTGTTCAGAATTTCATCGAAAGTTAATAAAATGGTGCGCATGTCTTCCGACCTAATCGCGTCTGCAATCTTGAAATAATAATCGTAGTCTAAAATATTTAAATTATCGATTACCGATTTATAGCTTAAATTATTTCCAGCAAAAGAAACCAGCTGATCAAACATAGAGAGCGCATCGCGCAAAGCGCCATCGGCTTTCTGCGCAATAATATGCAAAGCCTCTGCTTCGGTGGCAATGTTTTCGCTTTTAGCAATATAAGCCAAATGAGTAGCAATGTCTTCTACTTGAATTCTATTGAAATCAAAAATTTGACAACGCGATAATATGGTTGGAATAATTTTGTGTTTTTCGGTAGTTGCTAAAATAAAAATAGCGTAGGGAGGTGGTTCTTCTAATGTTTTTAAGAATGCATTAAAGGCACTCGTCGAAAGCATGTGCACCTCATCAATAATATAAATTTTATATCTGCCAGAAGGTGGCGCAAATCTAACTTGTTCTACTAAACTCCTAATGTCATCGACCGAGTTATTAGATGCGGCATCTAATTCGTGAACATTTAAAGAATTGCCATTTTTAAAAGAGATGCAAGATTCACATACATCGCAAGCCTCCATGGTTGGCGTTGGACTTAAGCAATTAATTGTTTTGGCTAGGATCCTAGCGCAAGTAGTTTTTCCAACCCCTCTTGGTCCGCAAAATAAAAATGCTTGTGCCAGGTGATTGTTTTTAATGGCATTTTTTAAAGTATTGGTAATATGGGCTTGGCCAACTACCGTGTCAAAGGTTGCTGGTCTGTATTTTCTAGCCGATACAATAAAATTGTCCATTGGCGCTAAATTAGGTATTTTTTCTGATTTTGAAATGCATTTTGCAGCCCAAATCAGGAAAAGAAGGGGTAAAAAAAATATTTACTTGAAGATTAGTCTATTAAAATCTTTCCATTCAAAAATTAAAAATCAGCCCGCGAATTCGGATTATTGCAAAAACGTAAAAAACCATGGCATTCGAATTCCATAGCGAGTGGGTAACTTATTTCAA
>CANJWU010000222.1 GCA_947478655.1 Sphingobacteriales bacterium
GAAAATGCCAGAAATTAAAAACAAGGGTATATTTTTTTGAGCTAAGTATTGAAAATAGAAATACCAAAATTCATATTTAGTAAAATAGGCTTGTGTTGGATTGATGAGCTCAATAAATTGTTTCGAACGCTGCGCACCATCCATCGGTAAATAAAATACATAGTCTGCCGCAGCATGTATTTTTTTAGCTTCATATCCCGAAGGCGAAAAAAAAGTCATTACTATTTTATGGTCTGGATATTGTAATCGAATGGCTTCTTGAACGGGCCGGCCCTGTTCAAACTCGCCCAGCGAAGCATAATGAAACCAAATTCTTTTTTCGTTTTCGCCTAAACTAAGGCTTATGCTTTCGAAAATATTTTTTCGGCCAGCTAACCATAATTTTGCTTTGGGATTAAAATTAGCGGCAATTCTAATGGCAAGTAAATAAAGGGCAATGCCTATTTGATAAATAATTTTCATTATTTGTAGTAAAATTCTTTAGGCATGCGTTTGTAAAGCGGCACAATTAATCCCAATTTTAATCCAATTAAATAATCATTTCTTTTTTGAAGATCTTGGCTTTGGCTAAAATAATCATACGACCGGCGACTTTGGGTAAAGGCTTGCGTAAATTCTGCTCCTACATAAAAATTAAAAGTTTTTTGATTGCTCATGTGCCAGTATCCAATAAACTCATTGAATGCAAGTCCATTGCTTAAACGATCGTAGCCTTTCTTATAATCATCTGTCAGTTCTGGAATATTATTTTCGATCACTTCTATTTGAATTTTATGTTGTAAAAATCCTATACCTGTTGTGATTAATATGCCTGAATTTTGATTGGGTCCAATAACTGGAAATAATTTTCCAACTTTAAGATAAGTACTCATTCCGCGTTGAAATAATCGAACATCGCCTGCATACCCCCCATCGGTTAAAATATGTCCTTTACTATTGCGGATGCTATCTAAAATATTTGATTCGTTGATATTATTACCAAAATGATAATTCAAATCGAAACCATATACCCAGTTATTAGCCAACTTTCTGTTAAAATTTACCCCTACACTCGAACTGTTCCCAAATCGGGTTTTCATATCACCTGCAGATAGGTACATTCCGGTATTGACCGATAAGGCAGATATGCTAATGGCTTCTCCTTTGAAACTTACGCGTTGCGCATATCCTACTGAAAATAAGCAGGAAAGAAACAAGGCTAAAAAAAGGCTAAGCGTAACAGTGTTTTTCATGGTATTTAGGCTAAGTAATTTGCAGATCAATCCGTATATTCGTAGCTAATATCGCTAAAATCGATCATTTTATTATAAACGTTCAATTTCTGCAATATTATTAGCTAATTCAAGGGTTTTACTATTTATTTTTCAAAATATGAAGATTGCAGTTGTAGGAACGGGATATGTAGGATTGGTTACGGGAACTTGTTTAGCCGAAGTGGGTATTCAAGTAACTTGTGTAGACATCGACGAAAAAAAGATAGTGGGTTTAAAAGCAGGCATCATGCCAATTTACGAACCAGGCTTAGAAGAGATGGTGATTCGTAATTTTCAAAAAGGGAAATTAAATTTTTCTACTTCTTTGAAAGAGGCGATGGTGGATTGCGATGTAGCATTTATTGCGGTAGGTACGCCTCCGGGCGAAGATGGCAGCGCCGATTTAAAATATGTTTTAGGCGTAGCCAAAGAAATTGGCACACACATGAATAATTATTTAGTATTAGTTACTAAAAGTACCGTGCCTGTAGGAACCGCGAATTTAGTGCGTGCTACGGTTGCGCAAGCCATTCAAGATAGAAACGCAAATTTAGAATTTGATGTGGCTTCTAATCCAGAATTTTTAAAAGAAGGTGCAGCAGTTGATGATTTTTTAAAGCCCGATAGAATAGTGATTGGTGTTGCTTCACAGCGTGCAGAAGAGGTATTAAAAAAATTATATAAACCATTTGTATTAAATGGTCATCCTATTATTGCCATGGATATTCCATCGGCCGAGATGACTAAATACGCTGCGAATGCGATGTTAGCCACCAAAATTTCTTTCATGAACGACATTGCAAATTTATGCGAAATTATGGGAGCCGATGTAAATATGGTGCGCCGTGGCATTGGTTCGGATCCGCGTATTGGCAATAAATTTATTTATCCGGGTATTGGTTATGGAGGATCTTGTTTTCCAAAAGATGTAAAAGCCTTAATTAAAACCGCCTACGAAAACGGCTACCATATGGGCGTGCTCAAAGCGGTAGAAGAAGTGAACGATAAACAAAAATCTGTTTTGTTCGATAAAGTGATGCGTCATTTTGATGGGAACATTAAAGGAAAAACTTTTGGCATGTGGGGTTTATCTTTTAAACCAAAAACCGATGACATGCGCGAAGCGCCTTCTTTAGTAATCATCGAAAAATTATTGGCGCAAGGGGCGATTGTAAAAGTACACGATCCCATTGCCATGAAAGAAGCAAAACATATTTTAGGTGATCAAGTTATTTTCTGCGAACAGCAGGAACAGGCCATTGCCTCTGCAGATGCACTGTTGGTGGTGACCGAATGGGCCGATTACCGCGCACCAGATTTAACCGAATTAAAAACAAGTTTAGCAAGCCCAATCATTTTTGATGGCCGCAATATTTTTGATGCAAGCGAAATGCGCGAACATGGATTCACCTATTATGGAATTGGAATAAATTAATTATGAAATCAAAAAGAGTATTAATTACCGGTGCAGCAGGATTTTTAGGATCTCATCTTTGTGATCGATTTATCAAAGAGGGATTTCGTGTAGTAGCGATGGATAATTTAATTACGGGTTCTTTAACAAACATCGAACATCTTTTTAAATTAGAACAATTCGAATTTTACCATCACGATGTTTCTAAATTTGTGCATGTACCCGGCGAAATAGATTATATTTTACATTTTGCTTCGCCAGCGAGTCCGATTGATTATTTAAAAATTCCGATTCAAACATTAAAAGTTGGATCATTAGGAACCCATAATTTATTGGGTTTAGCAAAAGCAAAAAAA
>CANJWU010000223.1 GCA_947478655.1 Sphingobacteriales bacterium
CACAAAATGAGAAATCTAAAAAATATTTGGCTATAAATTTTAGCAATTAAATTGTACTTTTGATACCTTACGATGAGGAGGAGTTTTGAACTATTTAGCTAATTTAAATCCACAACAGCAAGCTGCTGTGGAAAACATAAAAGGTCCGATGATGATTATTGCGGGTGCAGGCTCTGGCAAAACCAGAGTGATCACCATGCGCATAGCCCATATCATTAAACAAGGTGCCGATCCATTCGCTATTCTAGCCTTAACTTTTACCAACAAAGCTGCCAAAGAAATGCGTGATCGTATCAACCAAATTATTGGCCCCGAAGCCAAAAATATTTGGATGGGTACATTTCACTCCGTATTTGCCAAAATCTTACGCATAGAAGCAGATAAGATTGGATATCCAGCTAACTTTACCATTTACGATACCGATGACAGTAAAAGCTTATTAAGAGCCATCATCAAAGAACAAGCACTCGACGAAAAATTATATAATGTAAACCATGTTTACAACAGAATTTCTTCTGCAAAAAACAATTTGATTTCTGCCCAAGAATATAACGATAATGCAACTATTCAAGGCGATGATTATGCTTCGGGAAGAAGTAAAATTGGTTATATCTATTCGATTTATGCAGGCAGATGTATGAAAGCCGGTGCCATGGATTTTGACGATTTATTGTACAAAACAAACATTCTATTAAGAGAACATCCGGAGGTATTATACAAATATCAAAATAAGTTTAAATACATCATGGTAGATGAGTACCAGGATACCAATTATGCGCAATATTTAATTGTTAAAAAACTAGCTGCCATTCACGAAAACATTTGTGTGGTTGGCGATGACGCCCAAAGTATTTATGCATTTAGGGGCGCAAATATTCAAAATATTTTAAATTTCGAGAAAGATTATCCCGACTTAAAAGTATATAAGTTAGAACAAAATTACCGTTCTACGCAAAACATTGTGAATGTTGCTAATGGTATTATCGCCAATAATCAAGAGCAATTAAAAAAGAATATTTTTTCGGAAAAAGAAACCGGAGAAAAAATAACTTTATTGAGAGCCTTTAGCGATAATGAAGAAGGAAAATTGGTTGCAGAATCTATTATGCAAGACAAAGCCAGCCTCAGCCTTAACAATTCTGACTTTGCAATACTTTACCGAACAAACTCTCAATCGAGAGCCATGGAGGAAGCCCTACGAAAGCTCAATATTCCCTATAAAATTTATGGTGGGCTATCTTTTTATCAAAGAAAAGAAGTAAAAGATTTAATAGCTTATTTTCGTTTAGCTGTTAACACAGCAGACGAAGAAGCCTTTAAAAGAGTGATCAATTATCCAATTAGGGGAATTGGAAAAACAAGTTTAGATAAATTAATTATAGCCGCAGACGAACAAAATAAAACGCTGTTGGCTATTGCCGAAACTGCTTCTCAATTTATAGGCGGAAAATCTGGTAAAACTATCGAAGAATTCTTTACCATGATTAAAAGTTTTGGGGTGATGATTAAATCGGAGAATGCCTTTGAAGTAGCCAATCATATTGCCAAACAAACTGGTTTATTAAAAGATTTATACGACGATAAATCTATTGAAGGTTTGAGTCGATACGAAAATATTCAGGAATTATTGAATGGTATTAAAGATTATACGGAGAACGAAAGCACCGAAGATATTGGCTTAGGGGGTTTCTTGCAAGATGTTGCTTTATT
Organism: Sphingobacteriales bacterium; assembly: GCA_947478655.1. The sequence continues at coordinate 1,711 of CANJWU010000223.1, forward strand.
AACTGGCAACGAGGCAGCAGATGAACAAGACAAAGACACCGTTTCATTAATGACCATTCATTCTGCTAAAGGACTAGAGTTTAAAAATGTATACATTGTTGGATTGGAAGAAAATTTATTTCCTTCTCAAATGTCACTTACTGCTAGAACCGATCTTGAAGAAGAACGCAGGTTATTTTATGTAGCTATTACCCGCGCAGAAAGTAAATTGACACTTTCTTTTGCTACCTCTAGGTATCGCTGGGGTTCTTTGATTTCTTGCGAACCCAGTCGATTTATTGAGGAAATAGATGCGCAATATTTAGATCCAAAGTTTACTGCTAAACCATTGAAAAATGCTGGCTACTTAGATCATGATACCAATAGTTATACTAAAATAAGTCCAACCAATAAGCCTATACCTCAAAAATCGGTGCTGGCTAAAGCCTTTACACACCAAGTAATTGGTGATTTTATAGCAGCTGATCCAAAAGAAATTGAAATTGGCATGGAAGTAGAACATCAAAAATTTGGTTTTGGAAAGGTTTTAACCCTTGATGGGCCACCATCGGACATAAAAACAACAATTCTGTTCAAAGAATTAGGACAGAAGCAACTTTTACTTAAATTTGCTAAACTGCGAATTGTAAAATAGCCTGGAAAATCCAAAATACTATTGCTCAACACAGAAAATACACCATATGGAATTCGATTATAACACCCAAAGACCCAGTTTGCTTTATGCCGAATATGGCAGAAACATTCAAAATATGGTTCGCTTTATTAAAACTTTAGAAACAAAAGAAAACAGGAATATTCATGCGCAAGCAGTAATCGATTTAATGGGTTTTTTAAACCCACATTTAAGAGATGTTGCCGATTTTAAACATAAACTTTGGGATCATTTATTCATCATTGCTGATTTTGATTTAGATGTTGATTCGCCCTATCCTATTCCATCTAGAGAGTCCTTTGAAACAAAACCACAAGTAGTACCTTATCCAACGAATAGAATTAAATACAAACATTACGGTAAGACGAACGAATTGTTAATTCAAAAAGCCAAAACACTTGAAGATCCAGCTCAACAAGCACAAATGACTGCTTCCATTGCAAACTTCATGAAAATGGCTTATGTCACTTGGAATAAAGATTCTGTTGCAGACGAAACAATTATCAAAGACTTGAAAATTTTATCAAATAATGAATTAACTTTTGATGAAAATATCAATTTAGTGAAAGTGGAAGTAAGCAGGCCCAAACCCAATGCTGGTAGGACAAACAACCACAAGAACAACCACGGAAAAAACAACAATAACAACAATAG